>CAMORE010000023.1 GCA_946623365.1 uncultured Acinetobacter sp. | reverse complement strand
GAGAAAGGGAGAAGAGAAAAAAGTTTCAATACTACTCCTCTCTCCTCAAAAAGAGTCCGTAGTTTGTCCTGAGCAAGTTACGGGCTTATTTTTCACATATATTTACGGAAATACTATTCATGGTATTTGGTCAATAGAACCTTGATTTGGTTTGTAAATTCTTCCTGATTAAAGTTTTCTTTGGATATATAATAATCAACCTTTATCGGCTCCAATTTTTGTGCTGCCTCTTTTACAGGAATTGAACTTACAACCATTATCGGTATATCCGAATACATCTCATCCGTTCTTAGATTTTTAATAAATTCATATCCGTCTATCTTTGGCATTGTTAAATCAGTTACGACCAAATCATAATGATTCATTTTTAATTTTACATAAGCTTCTTCTGCCTCAGACACAATGTCGACTAAATATCCTGAATTTAGTAAAATATTCTTTATCATTGTTCTTGTTGTTACTGAATCGTCTAAAATTAATATCTTTTTATACGACAATATATCTTGCGAAAGCAGATTTTGAGTTGCCGCGACATTTACAGCCTTGTTAAAATCATAGTGCAAAATATCTTGCATGTTTAAAATTAAACATAATTCTCCTGACGCAAGGTTTGTAATGCCTGAGATATTTTTAACTTTGTATAAAGGTGCCGATAATTTTTTCTGTAAAATATCCTGATCGCCTAATAATTTATCTACTACCAAACCTACTGTTTTATCATCAGACTCAATAATAAGAATCGTTTCTCTTTCTTCTCTAGGTATAGGCTGCAACCCTAAAATATCAGACATGTAGTATAACGGAATAATTTTATCATTATAAACAATTGAACGTATTCCGTTATTCGTTTTGATATCACTTTGTTTTTTAACTATGAAAGTTGTTATCACTTGAATCGGAATAGCATATGTTTGACCGGATATTTTAACTAAAAATACTCTTAAAGTTGTCAAAGTAACCGGAATCTCTATGTGGACACAGCTACCTTTCCCAAACTCTGAAATGACCTTTACCTTTCCGTTTAACTGAGAGATTTTTGTTTTTACAACATCTAAGCCGATACCCCTTCCGGAAATACTTGTTATAGAGTCACCTGTTGTAAATCCGGGCCAGAATATAATATTCATTATGGCCTCATCTGTCATATTTTCTACGTCTTCTTTGGTTAAAAAACCTCTTGAGACGGCTCTGTCTTTTATTTTTTCAAGATTAAAACCTCTTCCGTCATCAGCAACATCTATTATAACCTTATTATCATCTTGTTTTGCAGAAAGCATAATCTTACCGACAGGCTCTTTTCCGCAGGCTAAACGTTCCTCTTTTGCTTCTATACCATGATCTATAGCATTGCGTAATATATGTATTAACGGAGTTTTAATTTCTTCAATTATTTTTTTATCAGCACATGTTTCTTTACCTACAATATCAAAATCAATTTCTTTACCCTTTTCTGTTGCAATATCCCTTACCATCCTTGAAAAAGAATTAAATACTGTAGATATCGGTAGAACACGTATATTTTTAACCATTGATTCCATTTCGTCGATAATAAGGCGCATTTTCATATCGTCTTCTTTTGATGAACGATATAATGAATTTAGGTCATATATGGTTTTTGACACGTTTTGCGTTATATCAGACAGTAGTGAAAAAACTTGTTTTACAAATGCCGACGTATATTGTTCCGAACCGGCTGTTTGTAAATACTTTCTGTTATAATATCGTAAATAATTTGAAGTCTTTAATAAATCTTTTTGGCAATTCTCATTTGCATTTTTAATACTGTCAATTTTTTCAAGATTTTTTTCTGTCTTTATCTTCGTAATAATTAACTCACCCAGTTGGTTAACTAATAAATCAAGTTTTTGGGCATTTACATGAAGAGTCTTAATCTCTGTTGTCATTGATGATTTGTTAGATTGAGAAGTTTGAGTTGAAAGATTTTTGACTGCAATAACACCTGAATCTTTTTTATAATTCAACTCTAACAACTGTTTCATAATTTCCAACTGCTGAACAATTAAATCAGAATCAACATTTTCATTTGGAGAAGCACAATACTCCATACCGCTCCGTAACGTCGCAACCATTTGCTCTTCAAGCTGAACTGAATTTTCCTCTATAAAATTCAATATCTCTATAGTTGTATTCAATATTTCTAAAATACTGGAATCGTCAACATCTTCTTTTAATTTTATAATGTCATCTTTTATCTCTTGAGTATATACACAACTTCCTTGAAGCATTGATATTTTTTCCGCTACATCAAAAAATGATGAACCCTGAACCTCATCATCTATACATGAAGTTGTAAATTTTGATGCCGCAGAGCTTAAATCATTGCGCATCTCCAGTATTTCACTTATAGTTAATGTGTTTGAAGCATTCATAACAAAGTCTATTTTTGTTATAACTGTTTCCAGAACGGATTTTACCTCATATATATCTGTATCTTTAAAGTATTCATATATTTTTTCTACTTCTTCTTTTAAAATTACAATATCTTGGGATTCTTCTTCCGGAACAATACTGTCAATAATTTCAAAACACTTATTAAAACTGTAGTTAATATCTTCCTGATACTGTTTTAATCCGTTATCCGGAGCAGGTCCTTTTTGTTGAGCTGCATTAATAATTGAAGGATAACTTGTTTCAGGTAATTCATTTTCGCCCATATCAAGCCCCGGAATATCAAGTCCGGGTATGACAAGCCCGGGGATTCCGCCTTCTGAATCAGAAACAGAAGTTGAATCCTTCAGTTCAACATCAATTATATATTCAAGATTGGATAGCGTTGCCTTAAAATCATCATCAATAACCTCACGATTATTTCTGATAGATTCCTGAAGATACTTTGCAGCAATTTCAAGAGAACGAGATATAACATTTATAAATCGCTGTTCCAAAGTTATTTTAGAATTATTGACCGCATCAAATAAATCTTCCATTTTATGAATAATAAGCTGAATATTATTATATCCAACCATTCTTACAGCACCTTTCAGGCTGTGCAAATCTCTGTATACATTTGCAATTAGCTCTTTATTTGCAGGTGTTTTTTCTAAAGAAAACAAATTTGTAAAAATTCGCTCAATAATATCCTCGCTCTCTGTTTGAAAGAGCTGGAGAAGTTCTTTATTATTGTCTTCATTCTCTAAAAAATCCATTTTTATAACCGTTTTATTTATTGCGAATGAAACTCAAACTATATCTAGTCTTCATCCTGCACTAATGATTTCATATCGTTTGAAAGATTGTTTAGTGCCGATATTTTTTCAAAATGACTCGACAGCAATTGATTAAAATCTTTAGATGCTGTCAATGTTTCTTCATCAATGTTACTCATTTTTTCAATAATATCACTTTGTTTTTGAGCATTTCTATTTATCTCTTCCAACGAATTTAGCACTTCCTTAATCAATGTTAATAATGTTTCCGAATCACTCATTAATGTATTAATATCTTTAACAACCGATTCTATTTCTTTTGTTCCTTCTTCAGTAGCCATAACGGTAGAATTTGTCGTGTACTGAATATTGCTTGTTAAGGAAGTAATTTTTGTAATTGCTTGTTTTGATTCATCTGCTAATTTTCTAATCTCTCCTGCAACAACAGCAAAACCTTTTCCATGTTCACCGGCTCTAGCAGCTTCAACAGCAGCATTAAGAGCCAGCATGTTTGTTTGTTCCGCAATATCATCAACTACACTTATAGTATTACCAATCTGTTGAGAATGTTCTGATAATTCAAGAATCAATTCTGCTATCATTTGTATTTTTTGTCTTAATACCAACATTTTTTCAACGTTAGCCGATATAAAATCATGTTCTTTTTGTGAAAAATTTATTGATTGACTGATTTGTTTTTCTGTATTTTTAGATAAGTTCAATGAATCTTCAGACATTGCCCTTAATTTTTCCAATAATCCGGATGCGGATTTAGTATTTGTATTAATGGCTTCAAATTTTGTTTTTTGATTTGCTGCTGATGACAAAACATCGTCTGTAGAAGATAAGATAGACTCTGATTGTACAGACAAAGATTTTTTTATTATCCTGTATATCCATTTTTGAGTAATAAACTGTGATAACAAGTTAAGAACAACTATAACAGCTAGAAATATAAATGTATCATATGCTGTAACTCCTTGCATTTTGGCAAAAATCGTTATTAAAATACAAGTTAAAATAAAAATTCCTAAATCAATAAAACACTTTATATTAAATTTATGTTTAAGCCCCAGATTCCATTCAATGCTCACTTTTTCTCTCCTATAGTTTTTTTTATGAATTTATAATATAATTATTTTATAATAAATTTTAGGAAATTGGAATATATCATTTAAATGACAGTTAAAATTTTATTAGTAGAAGATAGTGATTCGCAATTAAAATTTTTGAAGGATGGGCTTTTGCAACATGGGTTTGAAATAGAAACCGCATCAAACGGAGCAGAGGCCTTTAAAAAATTATTTGAATTTATACCTGATCTTGTTCTTTCCGATATTATGATGCCCGCAATAGACGGATATCAACTTTGCAGACTTATTAAAAACAGGGAAGAAACAAAAAAAATACCTGTTATTTTATTAACAATTCTTGATAAAAAAATTGACAGTTTTTGGGGGAAAAAAGCCGGAGCACAGCTTTTTCTGTCTAAGTCAATTGATATGGAAGAATTAGTAAAAAACATTAACGCCACCCTCAGAAGATATCCTCTTACGGAAGAATACAAAGCTAATATTGCGGCCAATGCAACCCACGAGAATTCTGCTCAGTCACAGCTTAATACTATTTTAAATGATTTACTTTTAAAATCGGTTTTTGCAAATGAGTTTAGAAATCTAAGCGACTTTTTAAACTACGAAAGAATCTTAGTAGAAAAAATGTTTTCACTTTTAAGTTCTTTTGTTGAATACTCTGTTGCAGGAATTTACTTTGCTTCACCGGACGATTTTTCTGAAAATATTTTATACATAGATACTTTAGGACGGAATTTATCAAAAAATCTTCTTTCTGACATTCAATATGATTTCTTCAGAAAACTGGAAGACATTAAGCCCATTAGAGACACAAAGTTTGAAGTAGTAAGAATTCTTATGGGAAAAGAAATGAGTTATACTTTTTCTGATATGAAATCCAAAATAATTATTCCGTTAGTTTTTGATAAAAAATTAATAGGCGGAATTTGTTTCTATACTCGTTCAGATGCCGATTATGCTTCATTCAGATATTTTGATATTATGATAAGTGAGCTTCTTGCTATATTTAAGATGAAATATCAATATACAGAAAAAGAATTTATGTCTGTCTTGGACGGACTCACCGGATTATACAACAGACGTCAGTTCGAACTTGGTCTTGAACAAGAACATAACCGTACAAAACGGCACCCTGCGGATTTCAGTCTTGCAATTCTTGATATTGACTTTTTTAAAAAGGTTAATGATACCTACGGACATCAATACGGTGACTATGTACTCAAAACGGTTGCGGATTTAATGAAAGCATCTTTCAGAAAAACTGATTTATTGTACAGATATGGCGGAGAAGAACTTATTATGATAATGCCTGAAACAAATATTGAAGGAGCATTGATACCCGTTCAAAGACTTCGCCGTTCAATAGAAGAATTTGATTTTGATTATAACGGAATCAAAGCAAAAGTTACTGCAAGCATTGGACTTACGATGAATTATCAGGATTTTAAAACTTCCGCAGAAATTTTAAAGTCTGCTGATGAGGCTTTATATAAAGCAAAAGAAAGCGGACGAAATAGAGTCATTGTTTATGAAGGATAGATAATGAATGAATTAAATTATATAGAACAAAAGAAAAATACTCACCTGTATTTTATACTCGGTAATAATAAATATGCCGTAAATACAGCAAATGTTCTTGAGATTATGAAGCTGCCGGAACTGGATTATCCTCAGAAGCTGCCAAACAACATTGTAGGTTTACTAAAATACAATAATTTTGTAATTAATGTAATTGATATAAGATTTTATTTGAATATTAATGTTGACAAGTATTCTGCCAATAATGAACTTTTAATTGTAAAAACAGATGAAACCATATTGGGAATTATTACCGAAAAAATAATTGGTATAATGCCGTTTGAATCATCAAATATTGACACGATACCTTTTGTTGATAATAAAACAATAATTGATTCAATTTATAAACATAAACAGGATACTATATTTATTATAAACATATATTCTCTTGAAAATTTACTTAAAAGTAATATCCAAACCGCTGAAACAGATATTACATCGTTATTTCCTAAGGATGCGAATTCTGTTAGTATAATGAAAAAAAGAATGCAGGAAATGGCTGAAAAATCGAGCCTTTCACTTGTAAAGGAAGAATTACATGCAAAACGAAAGCTGATTTCTTTTAATTTAAATAATGATTTTTACTGTATTCCGCTTGATTCGGTAAAAGAAGTTTTAAAAGATACTTCCATAACCTATGTCCCCGGAACTCCTAATTTTATAGAAGGAATTATGAATTTAAGAGGAGATTATATTACGGTTTTAAATTTAAAAAAATTCTTAAATTTAAATAATGATGCTTCTGTCAAAACGGACTCGGGTAAAACTCCGGTAATAATTGTCAATCATAATGATATGGATTTAGCCTTTTTAATAGACAGAATAAATGAGTTATTTGATGTATCAGAAGACAAGATTAAAGAATCTCCAAATGAAAGTTATTACACAGCGGAATTTATAAATCATGAGACTCTTTACACCATAATTAATGTAGAAAAAATTTTTACAGATAAAAAAATAATTGTAGCCGATATGTAAAATACACATATTCTGTTTTTAGTCTATAATTTTTATATGAAGAAAAGAGCAAAAAACCTTTTATTTCTTGTTACTCTAACAAGTATAATTATTATTTTTATTATTGGGATAGTATATAAATATGCAATTCCGGCTATTGTGAACAGCACAAAAACAGCTGATTTTATTGAGAAAAAAGCAAACAAAGCACTCGGTGCATCTGTCAAAATTAATGGCGTCAAGCTCAAAACCGGAATGGAAATCTCTTTTAAAATAAAAAATTTGACCATTGATAAAAATGGCCAAAACTATCTTACTTTATCCGATATAGATACTCTTTTTTCTATAAGACAAATTTTTCACAGAACAGTTGTTGTAAAAAAAATGCTTGCAAAAGATATATACATTGATGCTTATAATTTAACAAAACTTTTGCCGAAAGATAAGAAGAAAAAAGAAAAAAAAGAATCATTTATTCATCCGGATTTTTATAACACACTTTTGGGAGTCAAAAATGTTACTTTTGTGTATCATTCACCTGACTTTTTGCTTGATTTAAAGGCGAAACATGCTGTTTTTGACAGGACGCGGGACAGAAAATATTTGCATGTTGATTTTGACTTAGATTTAAAAAAAGCAGGACATAATATATCGATTTCCGCCAACGACCAAAACCGTATTTTTATGGAAAACCACGTTGCTTACATAAAAGATTTTCCAATTGATATAGAGCAGTCAAAAATTTTAATTAATGCCTTTATGACAAATAAAGGAAAATACGAATTTTGTATCTCGGCTAATGATTTTAGTGCAAAAGATATTGCAGACATTGTAAACTCAAATCTTGTAGTTGCAAACGGCAGTCAAATGCTGGAGCCGGTAAAAGATATTAACGGAAAAGTCGATTTTAATGTTAAATTAAATCAAGGAAAATTAAACGGTGATATTAAAATTGATGAAGTTAATTTTAAGGTAAAGCCCCTTTTAAACATGCCTGTAAAAATAACAAGCGGTACCGTTAATATTGGTGAAAAAGATATAAACTTCAAAGATTTTAAAGGTTACTACAATAATAAAACAACTAATACTCTTGAACTTCAAGGTTATACAAAAGACTATCAAAAAACTTGTGACACAAAACTATATTCAGATATCTTTGTAACAAATGATTTTTTCAAAAACTATTTATCCAAAATGCTTGGTTCTCCAATGCAAATAGTTGGAGACTCAATGTCAAAACTTGTTATAAAATCGGTTAACGGTTCTGTTAATGTACTGTGGTTTTTCTTGTTAAAAGAAAACCATGGATTTAAATTCGGCAATCAATCAATGGTACTTAAGGATTACAAAACATTCTTTAAAGTTGATTTAAGCGTTATTAAAAATATACTTAAGATTAATACAATAGATTATCACATAACAAAAGAACTAAAACGCGGTATGACACCGCTTGTTCAAATTAAAGGCGATTTGGACATGGCAGACAATATGAAAATTTTAGACTTAGATATTGACATGCCTCGAGCCCTTCCAAGTGAATTTTTAAATTTTATTACATGTCAAAATATATTCAAAAAAGGTAATGTATCAGGAAATATGCATATAGATAACCATGGAACATTCCCTATTATGAAGGGAGAATTTGAACTTGATAAAGTTGTAATCCCTGCTCAAAGGTTGTTTATTCGTTCAGCTAAATTAAAAGCAGAAGGAAATAGAATTGCACTTAAGTCAGAAGGACGTTTCAGACGGGAACAATATACTTTTGACGGATATATACTAAATGAACTGAAATTGCCGATTATAGTAAAAGATGTTAATTTGAAAGTTGACAACATTGATGTTGAAAAAATTTTAGAGCAGGGGCAAGGAAACAACGATACAACAAATGCAGAAAAAGCATTTGTTTCAAAAGGCGTAGAGAATGAAGAAAATTCCGAAATCATGCCGCCTTTCCAAAAGGGTTTAATAGTTATTGAAAAATGTTCTTTAAATCTATTAAAGGGAGTATATAAAGAAATTAATTTCGGGAATATACATGCTGACATGACACTTGACAGAAACGGCATCCTAAATTTAAAATCTAACAGATTTGATATTGCAGACGGTATATCTACTCTTAGGTTAAATGCGGATTTGATTAACAGAAAGTTCCATATTCGTTTAGGAGTTAAAGATGTGGATTCAAATATTATGGCAACATCAATACTAAATTTGCCGCGCCAAATCAGCGGAAAAGCAAAAGGTTTATTGGATTTAAATACAGATGAAACTCTTAAGTTAAACGGAGATATTAAATTTAACGTTAAGAATGGAACCATAGGCTCTGTAGGTTACGTAGAATACATTTTAAAAGTAGCTTCATTATTCAGAAATCCGCTTGCAATGATTAGTCCGTCACTTTTGGCAGATTTAGTTACAATTCCGGACGGAAGCTTTGACGATATTACAGGTGAGATGAAGCTTGAGGACAATATAATAAAATTGATGAAAATTAAGTCTGCCGCACCTGAGCTTGCTACATTTATTATAGGAAGATATGACCTCTCTACTAATGATGCTATGCTGAGAATTTACACTAAATTTTCTGATAGAGGAAAAGGTTTTGCCGGTTTTCTTAGAAATATATCTCTAAATTCCATCGCTTCAAAGTTATCTATAAGTGCCAGAAATGAAAGTAATTATTATGCAAACGAGCTTTCAATGATTCCCAAGCTTGAATCAGGTGAAGACAGAGCTCAAGTATTCTTAACAAAAATAGATGGTGATATTTTAAATTATAACTTTTTATCATCTTTAAAACGAATAAAATAATTTTGTTATGTTAAATTTCTACTTTTAATTTTTTGATAACTCTTATATAATCACCTTGGTTATTTGTTATGCCATAAATAATTAATGATGTTGTATATATTAAAGGCTATTTATCAAAAACCAGCTCATCGTCTTTAATATCTATTTTTATACAATCTCCATCAATAAATTTCTGACTCAAAATAAGTTTTGATAAAGGATTTTCTACAAGTTGTCTTATAACTCGTTTTAAAGGTCTTGCTCCATAAATTGGATTAAAGCCTCTGCGAGCCAAAAATTCTTTTGCATCATCCGTTATTTCACAAGTCATATTGTGATCCTTTAACAGCTTTCTCAAGTTTTCTATTTGAATATCTACTATTGATGCCAACTGTCCCATAGTCAGACCTTTGAAGAAGATTGTTTCATCAACTCTGTTCAAGAATTCAGGTTTAAAACGCTCTCTCATGACAGCATTAACTTTTTCTTTTGTTTCTTCAAAATTAGAGCCTGCATTATTAATAGAATCTTCTAAGATAATATCGCTGCCGATATTTGAAGTCATAATGATTACTGTATTTTTAAAATCAACAGTTCTGCCCTTGGAATCAGTAAGTCTTCCGTCATCAAATATTTGAAGCATTATATTGAACACGTCAGGGTGTGCCTTTTCAATTTCATCAAATAGTACTACTGAATACGGTTTTCTTCTGACAGCTTCCGTTAATTGTCCGCCTTCCTCATACCCGACATATCCCGGAGGCGCTCCAACCAAACGAGCAACATTATGTTTTTCCATATATTCAGACATATCAATTCTTACGATTGCCTCTTCATCATTGAATAAAAATTCAGCTAACGTTTTTGCAAGTTCGGTTTTACCGACACCTGTCGGGCCTAAGAAAATAAATGTTCCTATCGGGCGTTTCGGATCTTTCAATCCTGAACGAGCACGACGAATTGCATCAGAAACAGTATTAACTGCTTCTTCCTGACCAATAAGTCTTTTATGTAACACATCTTCCATCCTCAGAAGTTTTTGCATTTCGGATTCTACAAGCTTGGTAACAGGAATTCCGGTCCACTTTGAAACAATTGCTGCTATATCATCACCATCAATTTCTTCTTTCAATAAGCGGTTTTCACTTTTTTCCTTACCTTGGATAGATTGAAGCTTTTTCTCCAATTCCATTAATTTTCCGTATTTAAGTTCAGCGGCTGTTTGTAAGTCCGTATTACGTTCAGCTTCTGCAATTTTAGTTTTAACCTTATCTATTTCTTCTTTTATTCCTGCTTCACCTGTAATCGTATTCTTTTCAACTTCCCATTGTGCCTTCATGGTATCAATTTTACCGCTAAGTTCATTAATCTCGGAAGTTAATTTATCAATCTTTGCAATACTTTCAGGCGAAGTTTCTTTTTTAAGCGCTTCCCTTTCGATTTCAAGCTGAATTTTTTGTCTCATCATTACATCAATTTCTTCCGGCATAGAATCAATCTCTATACGAAGAGCAGATGCTGCTTCATCAATCAAGTCAATTGCCTTATCAGGAAGAAATCTGTCCGTAATATATCTGTCAGAAAGCTGTGCAGCTGCAATAAGAGCACTGTCTAATATACGAACGCCATGGTGAACCTCATATTTCCCTTTTAATCCTCTTAAGATTGAAATAGTATCCTCTACTGATGGTTCATCTACAAGAACAGGCTGAAAACGACGTTCAAGAGCAGGGTCTTTTTCTATATATTTTCTGTATTCGTTTACCGTAGTTGCACCAATTGTTCTGAGTTCACCTCTTGCAAGCATTGGTTTAAGAAGATTTCCTGCATCCATTGAACCTTCCGTTGCGCCTGCTCCTACAACAGTATGAAGCTCATCAATAAACATAACTATTTCGCCGTTAGATTCCTGAACTTCCTTTAAAACAGCTTTTAATCTTTCTTCAAATTCTCCTCTGAATTTTGCCCCGGCAACCAATGCACCTAAATCAAGAGAAATAAGTTTTACATCTTTTAAGCTTTCGGGAACATCGCCTCTTATTATTCTTTGAGCCAATCCTTCAACTATAGCGGTTTTACCGACTCCCGGTTCTCCGATTAAAACAGGGTTATTTTTTGTTCTTCTGTTCAACACTTGAATAATTCTTCTTACTTCTTCATCTCTGCCTATTACAGGGTCTAATTTCCCTTTACGAGCACGCTCTGTAAGGTCTGTTGAATATTTTTCAAGAGCCTTCATATTTTCTTCAGCATTTTTTGTGTCCACTTTTTTATTACCTCTTATTTTTTTCATTGCATTCAAAACAGAATTTGTACTTACACCGAATTTTTTTAATAATTCAGTGATATTTACTCCTCCTTCCAATTTTGTCATTGCAATTAATATACATTCTATACCTATAAATTCATCTTTCAGAGTTTCTGCTTCTTGCGTTGCAATCTCTAAAAGCGTATTTGTATCTCTTGATAAAAATACTTGCTGGCTGCCTGAAGGTGATGCAATAGTCGGAAATGATTTAATCTTTGCAACAATTTCGTTAATAAAACTTTGGTTTAAAAGTTTTAACTCTTCTAAATAATCTTTAGCAATTCCTTTGTCTTCTACCATTGCCATCATTATATGTTCCGGCTGAACCTCTGTATTTTTATAAAAATCTTTTTTTGCATTCGCTGCAAATATTATTTCTTGAGAATAATTAGTAAACTTTTCAAAATTAATCATATTTTTAACTCCGTACATTATTATTTTAATGTTATTTTGAAAAAATCAAGAAAAATTAATTATAAATTAATAATTGTTTGATATGTATAATTGCGAGACAAATTAAGTAAAATCAATCCAACTGATTATTAATGATTTTTGTTTAATCATGAGAATAAAAAATAAGCAGAACAATTATGCACAAAGGGAGAAGGAGTTTAAATATTTTTGTAATAGAAAAGTCAACAATCTCCTAAGGATTTGAAGATGCTAAACATACAATATCCTTTATTCCTTCTTGCTTAAGCACTTTTATCATTTCTTCAAAAGTAGAGCCTGTAGTACAAATATCATCAATGATTAATACAGGCATATCAAGCAGTTTTGTTTTATCCACCTCAAATGCATTACTAAGGTTTTTTAGCCGTTCTTTTCTGGATAATTTGTATTGGGGTTTCGTATCTTTTACTCGCTTAATAAGTTCAAAATTAACTGTAAAACCTGATAATTTAGCTAATTCTTCGGCTACAATTTCCATATGATTATATTTTCTTTGTTTTACTCTGTTTTTATGCAACGGTACAGGAACAATTTGAAAGTTTCCGCTTAGACCAACTTTCGTTAAATATTCATACATAAATTTTGCCAGATAAAATCCTAATTCTTTCTGTTTGTGATATTTTAATCCCCTAATTAATTTCTGCAAATTTTTTTCATAAATTCCGCACGTGTATATATCAACTCCGTCAATAATACGATTTACGTTAACATCGGAGAACAAAAGTTCATTATAACAATCCGAACACATTTTAACGGACTGTTTAGACTTTCCGCAGAAATAACACTTTTTCCTGTAGATTAAATCTAACAGGAGGTTTAAAATCTTTTTCATACAATGCGATTATACCAGTTAACACAAGAATATATCAAGACAATGTCAGTTTTTTGAAACAAATTTACAATATAACTAATATAAGCTAAACTGTAATTATGTTAGATATTGATTCAGGAAAAGAAATAGAAGCTCTTTATAAATTGTATAAAATTAAGGGCGGGAAAAAAGAAGAAAAATTTAAAACAACAGATATCGCTCTTGCAATAAAATACCACAAATGGTACACAGCAAGATATAAAGAGGGTTTGTATATGGAGATTCTGCCTGAAAAGCAAGTATATAGTTGGAAAGAAAAAAAAGTAATAAAAGAATATTAAATTCAGGCAATTACTTTTAAGGTGCTTAAAAACATGAAGTACATAGCATTAATCGATTGTGACAGTTTTTTTGTTTCTTGCGAAAGAAAACTTAATCCTGAACTTAAAGGACTTCCGATAAGCGTTGTCTCTGGAGAAAGAGGATGCATAATTGCACGCTCTAAAGAAGCAAAACAACTCGGAGTTCCGATGGGAATTCCGTTATTTCAGGCTGTGGAAAAATATCCTGAATGTATTTATATTCCTGCAAATCACTATTCATACACGAAAATCTCAAAATCTGTTATGGCAATTTTAAAGGAATTCAGTCCATATGTTCAGGTATATTCGATTGATGAAGCATTTGTTGATTTTACCGGCTTAACTAAGTTATACAGAAAAAATTATTTTAAACTTGCACAAGATATACAAACAAGAATCTTAAATGAAGTTGATATCCCTGTAACCATTGGTATTAGTTCTTCTAAGACACTTGCAAAGTTAGCCTCCGACAAAGCTAAGAACACAAAAACAAGGATTGCACTTGCCGGTAAACAAACTCATATAAAACTTCTAAAGAATACAAATATAGATGAGGTTTGGGGAATCGGAAGGAGACTCGGGCCTAAACTTAGAGGATACGGGATTAAAACAGCGTATGAATACATACAAAGAGATGATAAATGGATTCAAAAACGATTCGGAAAAAACGGTCTTGTAACAAAGGCTGAACTGTGCGGAACAATGATATCACCGATTACTAATGATATAGAAATACCCAAATCTATAAGCGATACAAAGTCATTTTTGGAATTTACTTCCGACTTGCAATTTTTAAGGAATGAGCTTTCTATACATATCCATTCCTGCTGTAAAAGACTGAGAAAAATTGATTCAAAATGCGGGACTATTGGTGTTATACTCAAAACAAAAGAGTTTCAAACATATTATGAAAAAAAAGATTTAGATACAGCTTTGGATTTTGAATTTGATATATCAAAGGAAGCTTTTAAGCTTCTGGATAAAATTTACTCTCCGCAAGTATTATATCGAAGTATAGGTATTGTATTTGAGAATTTTAATTCTACAAAAAAAGAACAGTTAACGCTTTTTGAGGATAATACAAAGCATAATTTAAATTCTAATCTTGGTAAAAGTTTAGACAAATTGGAGCAAAAATTCGGAAGAAATATAGTAAAAACCGGTTTTGTAAACAAAGAAGTTCCTTTTAAACAGGGTTTTCTCACATCACCTCAAGACTTATAACTTTTTATATATACATGCCAACATCGTTACAAAACTTAATCTGCATCTAAAACATGCAAACATGGATTTGGCATGGGTTTTCATGTTTTAAAATCCTGCAATCATGTAGGCATGGTATTTTTACATGTATTTAAAACCCAGATTATAACAAAATTACAGGTTTAACCTCTTTGTTAAGAAAGTTAACAAAAGAGGGTTTATGGGTTGTAAATACAAACTGAATCCATATAATAAAAATATAAGTTGAGAGCTTTGGGGAATAGTTCTTAATAAAGTATTTTAGTTAGTAATATTTAAAAAATAATTTTCGGAGGATATAAGTGTTTAAGAGTCGTGATATGGGGAAGGCTATCGCTGTTAAAAGATGGACTCCAACTGCATTAGAATGCTATAAAAGAGGCTGTGTTTGTGAAGGATGTTTTTATAGTGATTTTTTTAGCGCAACTGCTCAAAAATGCCAAATGAAAGCGGCTGTATTAGAATTAGTAAGAACAATAGGTGCTCCGAACGTTGAGTTGCCCCAAGTAATTGAAAATTAGTTCTGTAGTATTCAATTTATTAGTTTTTAATTCGCATTAAAAGCGAACTCTTGTATGATTAATTAACTCATGATATTGATAAACACAAACTTGTGCGATACTTTTGTATTGCACTTTTTTATTGATAAAGAATCAGTTTAAACAAATTTGATTTAATTTATCAAAATACTCAATTTTTGATTCTCTAAATTTATTACACGCTGAAGGTGCAATCTTTTCGGCTGTTTGTTTGTCTGTATAATATAATTCTATAAATCTTGCAAAAAGCTCAGACGGGTTATTATAATAGTTATTCAACCTGCTTATTCTTGAGTTTATTCGCTTTAAACATCTTTGTTTTGATTTTAATTTTAAATAACCTGCTTCTATTTCACTTAGATTAAATTGACTTTGTGCATTATCAATCGAATATATTTGATTAAAATACTTAACTCGATCATATTTAAGAAGATATTTAAGCGGGTTTGAAAAATTCTTTTCTATATTTTTACATTTTTCTGATAATTTAAAATCAGGATATTTAGATTTTATAATTTTAGAATAAGATTTTATATCATCGTTTAATTCTTCTTTTAAACCATACAATTTTTTAGCAAACTCTTTCGGTACATATTTGACTGTAATGTTAATAAGTTCTTCCATTACCTCATCCGATAATTCTCCGAATACAAAATCTAAGTTTTTCAAAGTTTTATCATGCTGAAAATGAACGAAATGCGCAAATTCATGCAGCATTACAGACAAAGTATCATTTGAATCCAGATTTTTTGAAATATCAATTCTAAAATTATCAAGCTTTGACATAAAGAAGCCCTTATGCCCTCTTGCTTTATTTTTACCTATATTCAAATCTATTCCGAGCGAATTGAGATATTCTTTTAACTCTATGATTCTGTTTCTTTCACAAGCCATTTCAAATAATCTTCACTGCAATCTACTATCGGTAAAGCAATAATTTCAGGAACCGTATAAGAGTGCATGTCTTCAATTACTAACTTAATTTTTCCGTAATTTGCTCTTCTTGTTTTAATCATAAGGAGAATCTCTTTTTCTTCATTTATTTCTCCTTCCCAAGAAAAAGTAGAGCGCACATTTTCTATCATTGAAACACAAGCTGCCAGCTTATGTTTCATAAGAACTTTTGTAATATCTTTTGCTAATTTTTTATCGGGAACAGTGCAATAAATTACTATAATATCCATAATTTCTCCTTGAAAATACTCTTGCATTGATATTGTACTATAACCAAACATTATTGTCTATTTGCTGATACAAATAAGCTTATGAAAAGTTCAAGCAGAAACTAAAATAACAAAAACAGCCTTTCATTATATTTTATACATTATTTTTATGCTAAAATTAAACTAGCATAATTATTAGAGAGGAGATATTTATGGAAACGATACACGCTTTTGTATCAGCGCATAATGTTATGATATCAGCAGGATTGCTTATCTTAGCTTATATTTTTATTGCGACTGAAAAAATCCCAAAAGTAACGATTGCTCTTTTGGGTGCAGGGATTACTATTTTATTGGGTTTGGTTAGCCAGACAAAAATGCTTGGCGATAACTTAGATCCGCATTATTTTATTAATTTTGTTGATTTTAATGTTATCTTTTTGCTTGTTTCTATGATGATTATCGTGAATATATCAACAAGAAGCGGAGTTTTTACATGGATTGCAAACGAACTTTTAAAGGCAACAAAAGGTCATCCGATAAAAATTCTTATTGCTTTGGGTTTATTTACTGCTGTAACGAGTGCCTTTTTGGATAACGTTACAACTGTAATTTTAGTTTTGCCTATCACATTTGCAATTGCAAGAAAACTGGAGATAGATCCGCTTCCATATTTATTAACAGAAATATTTTCATCAAATATAGGCGGAACCGCAACATTAATCGGAGACCCGCCAAACATAATTATCGGAAGTGCAGCAAGTTTTTCTTTTATGGATTTTATATACAATTTAACACTTCCTGTTGCTGTAATTATGATTGTGGTATTAACGATTTTAACCGTAATATTCAGAAAAAAATTACATGCAGATTCCGATAAAATGGCAGAAGTTGCAAACCTAGACAATTCAAAAACAATTACGGATAAAAACTTAATGATACGTTCTATGTTAGTACTGGGTTTAGTTATTTTAGGATTTGTAACTCACGATTTGACGCATATTCAAACTTGTGTTGCTGCAATGCTCGGAGCGAGCGTTTTGCTTTTATTTGAAAGACCAACTGATATATTAAAAGATGTAGAATGGAATACAATATTTTTCTTTATAGGTTTATTTATAATCATTGGCGGAGTGGAAGCATCAGGCGGTATAAAATTAATGGCAGAGTGGATACTTAATGTAACACAAGGTTCGCAGGAAGCAGCTTCAATGCTGATTCTGTGGGCATCAGGAATTATATCCGGTGTAATTGATAATATCCCTTATACCGCAACAATGGCACCAATGCTCAGTGTTATAGAAAAATCCATGGGGCAGGATTATACATTCCCGCTTTGGTGGTGCTTATCTTTGGGTGCTTGTTTGGGCGGGAACCTTACTATTATTGGTGCAGCTGCTAATGTTATTGTTTCTGAAAATTCAGCAGCAGAAGGACATCCGATTGCATTTATGAGATTCCTGAAATATGGTATTACAGTAGTTTTGGTATCTTTAATAATATGTACTGCATATATTAAAATTTGTTATCTGTAAAAATTCATGTAAATAATATATTTTGTTACAATAAATTTTACATGATATAATTAAGACCATGAAGAAAAGAACAGTTGTAACCCTGCTTTTAACAGTAATGCTGTTAGGCAGTATAAATGCAGGAGTATGTGCAAATTCCATACATGATGAACACGCGGAATTTTTTAAAACTGTAGTTATAAAAGACGGCAGTAATTTGGATATTGTAAATTGTGTAGCTTTAGCTTTTAAAAACAGCCCTAAAATCAAACGTAAAAAATATGAGCTTGACTTAGCAAAAAGTAATGTCGGAATTGCAAAATCCGCATTTTTCCCTGTAATTGGTGCAGGAGTCGGTTTCCATAATGAAAATAATTCGAATCATGATGCTTTTAACAAATACTATAGAGAACTTCCGAATGTTGCAGTTGCGGTTAATCAGCTTGTTTGGGATTTTGGGAAGTCTATTGCCAATATCAGGATGGAAGAGTTTTATAAAATCGGCGCAGAATATGAATTTATGGACAGTTTATGCGCAACGCTTTTTGATGTAAAGGATAAATATTATGAAGTCCTTAAGGCACAAGCTCTTGTAACTATTGCAGAAGATAATGTCATTATTTGTAAAAAATATTTAAAAATCGCAAAAGGTGAAGCTGATAAAACAACTGCTAAAGTGCACTTAGGCAAAGCTCTTTTTGAGCTTGAATATGCAAAAACCATTTTAAAAAATGCAAAAGTTAACTTAAGCAATGCAATGTTTATAGAAAACACTCCGCAATACAATATAAGCAGTACACAGACTTTTGCATATAACCATGATTACGGATACGAAAAGCAATTAATACCGCCAAAATTTAAACCTCATGAATTTGATTTTTCAAGAGATAAAGTTATGGAAATAGCATACGCAAGCAGTCCTGATTTAAGGGTTCTTGAATCTACTAAAAAAGCTATGGAACAAGCTTTACAATATGTAAAAAGAACGTATCTTCCGGAACTTTCCGCAAACGTAGGGTATGGTTACAATAATTCAACAGAAGCATCCAATAATAGTTTGCAAGTTGGTGTTAATTTGTCTACAAGTGTTAATTTAATGGAATTAAGACATTCCATTAAAGGGGCTGATGCTCAACTAAAACTTGCAGATAACGAAATAAATCTTTTCAAAAAAGATTTATATTTTGAAGTTCAAAGGGCTTTTAATAATATAGATTTTGCGGCTGACGATGTTCCTTATGCCCAAAACACAGCAACTCTGGCATTAAAGAATATTAATACAGTAGAAAAACTGTATGAAAGCGGTGTACTTAATTATGTAGCTCTTCAAGATGCAAGAAAAGATTATATAACTGCAATGCAGAATTATATTACCAGTCTTACATTTTACAACAAATCCTTAATACAAGTTGAAGAAGCTATGCATTATCACATTGTTGATATTCACCACAAAACACAGCATGCAATGATGGAACACTCTGATGAACTTATAGAACATTTAAATGAAGCTCTCGGGTGCGACGAAAAAGAAAACAAGAAAAAAAGATTTTTTAAAAAATCAAAAGATAATCTATAAGGAGAAATAATGCTTAAAGATTTGATTGGAGAGAGTTGGTATGAAATTCTTAGCGCAGAAGAAAGAAATATTTTTGACGAAAAGTATCAAATATCCAATCAAAAAAGAGCAACACAGGAAATTCTTCCTTATGAAGATATAAACAGCGGAATATATTATGCACTCAAAATAACTCCGTTTGACAAAGTTAAGGTCTTAATTATGGGTCAAGACCCGTATCCAAATAAAGAAGATGCTCATGGACTTGCATTTTCAAAACTTTCAGGTAAAATCCCCGCCAGTTTAAAAAATATATTTGAAAAAATAAAAGAAGATTGCGGAACAACTAATGTATCAGGGAATTTAACCCCTTGGGCAAAGCAGGGAGTTTTACTTCTAAACAGAGCGCTTACATTTTCTAAATCAGAAACTCTTGCCTCCAGAAATAAGTTCTGGCTTCCGGTTATTAATACCATTATTAATAAATTGATTGAAAGAAATAAACCTCTTGTAATTATTCTTTGGGGAAATCCTGCAAATGATATAGAACAATTTTCATTTTCAAGAGAAGAAGAGTATAAGAATAAAAATATTTATATTCTTCGTTCTTCTCATCCCTCTAATATGGGTAATGCTAAAAACAGTGACTTAAAAGACGGTAAAATCAAAGCTTTTACATCTGCTCCAAATTTTTCAAAATGTAATGAAATCTTGAAAAATGCAGGCGAAAAAGAAATCAATTGGCAAACATAGTTAA
>CAMORE010000022.1 GCA_946623365.1 uncultured Acinetobacter sp. | reverse complement strand
TACACTTAGATCATGGTGCAGACTTTGAAATTTGTAAAGCTTGTATTGATGGCGGCTTTTCTTCTGTAATGATTGACGGAAGCAGATTCCCGTTTGCAGAAAACGTAGCAGTAACTAAGAAAGTTGTAGAATATGCTCACGAAAGAGGAGTTTCAGTAGAAGCTGAATTAGGTAAATTGGCAGGTGTCGAAGATGATGTTAAAGTTTCTGACAAGGATGCTAAATATACTAATGTAAAAGAAGCTGTTGAATTTGTAAAACAAACAGGATGTGATTCTTTAGCAATTGCTATCGGTACTTCTCATGGTGCATATAAATTTAAAGGTGAAGCAAAATTAGACTTTGAAAGATTAAAAGAAATTAAAGATGCATTAAAAGAAGCAGGTTTTGGTGATTATCCGATTGTTCTTCATGGTTCATCTTCTGTTCCGGCTGAATTTGTTGCAAAATGTAATAAATTTGGCGGTAACTTGCCTGATGCACAAGGTGTTCCTGAAGATATGCTGAATTATGCTTCAAAACATGGTGTTGCAAAAATTAATATCGATACAGATTTAAGATTAGCAATGACTTCTACAATCAGAGAATTCTTTATTGAACATCCTGAAAAATTCGACCCTCGTGAATACATGGGACCGGGTAGAACTGCTGTTAAAGAAATGGTTATGCATAAAATGCGTGACGTATTAGGTACAGCTGGTCATGCTGATGACTAATAAAGCTATTTAGTTAAAAAAAACACAGGGTAAAAACCCTGTGTTTTTTTTTATTATATCTTTTTATTTTACAAAAATATATTTACTGCCCCAGCGGCTTGGTTCTGGCGGTAGTGTTTTTAAAAAATGTGTCAAATCAAATAATGGATTAGAATTAAACAATAAATTTACTCTATTATTGTCCTCATCATAAAGTTCTCCGTCTGAGCCAATGATTTCTTTATCGGAAAGAAGTTTAGTAACTATTCTTTCGTGTTCTGATTGTAACGTACTTATCAATAGATACTCCCTTAATATATCAAAGTTTAACATTAATATTATATAGTTGCAACTAAAGTTATAATTCATGCAGATAATTTTTAATAAACATAAATATTTATTATATTATATATTATTACTATATTATTCTTCTTTTAAAAATTTAACAAAATAAGAAAAAATTGCAGGAATTGTACTAAGTATTACAAGTACCAAAACTATTCCGTAATTCTGCGCAATAGTACCCAATACAGACATGCACAGTGCTACTGTTCCCCAGCAAAATCCGTTTATAAAACCTGCTACAATACTTTTATATTGCGGAAGTATTTTTTGTGCCCAAACCATAATAATTGGCTGCGCAAGCATAGTTGTAAATCCTATTGCCACAAAAATGAGCATAGATAATATCGGATGAGTTTTGTATGTGACTGCAAAAGTTATCATCATGGGTAATGTCGCCCACATTGAAAAATATATTACCGGTTTAGAACCAAATTTAGCTTCAGCTTTAGGACTTAAAAAAGAACCGATTGCACCGGAAAAAACGAAAAGAAATAAGGCAATACCTATATAAGATGGTGCATAGCCCATATCCTTCCATAAAAAAGGAAGTAATATACTGCAGCTGTTAGTTATTAAAGATTTCATCATTGCAATCAGCATTAAATAATTCATTTGTTTACAACATATGATGTCCTTAAATGATTCAGCAAATTTTTTATGTTTAGGTTTTTTTTCATATTTTGATAACTTAGGTACAAAGAAGAACATAAGTCCCGCGACAGTTAATCCTATAATTGATGTCCAAGAAATAAAATGTAATCCTAATATTTGAGTTATAAGAGCGGCAATAAGCGGTCCAAATGCAAATCCAACAGAACCGATACTTATAAAAGTACCCATATTGTTAGTGCAATTTTCGCCTGAGAATTTATTAACAAACCCTATTGATTGAGGATGAAAAAAACTTCCGCCAAGGCTTCCTAATATCATAAATAATAATAAAAGCGGAATATTGGGAGCATTAGGAGTTAGAGGGATAAAGATTGAAACAAGTATTAATCCCCAGAATATAAAGAATCTGTGTAAAATATTATCAGCAAAGAAGCCGAAAATAGGTTGGAGCATTGAAGAACAAATGTGTGAGATACTAATAATAATAGCTGCAATTGCCATAGAAAATCCGAGCTTGGCTGCGATAAAAGGCATAATGGGGTTTAAAAACCCTGTGTAAATATCACAAACCAAATGCGCAGCACACAGCCATATTATTGCGTTTTTTGCTTTTCTTATACCTATATCCATAATAATATATTAACATACATAAAAATAATAATTTTTCGGACATATTTTTAAGGTAAATTATACAATTAGGTTTTGAGGATTAAATATCCACAAAACCTAATTGTGTTGTTCTTATATTAATTGTAATTTGCGTTAAATCGCATATTTACTACAACCTGTAGACTATGAATCGTAATTTTCATTATTATTGTTATTATTAATGTTACTACTACTGTTACTTGAACTGGAGTGATAACAAACCTTATCTTTTTCAAACCAATCGCTATCAACTATCCAATTATTGGCAAAAGCTGCTTCTGAACAGCTATCATACGGTATAACATTGCCTTTTGTTGTTACAATAAATTGATATACATGCTGTGCGTTTGAGGGTAAACCTTTAACCATCGGATCAAAATATACAATTGTTAATGGTGAACCATATTTTCTACTATTGCTATATTTATCAGGTAAAGTCATTGATATATTTTTTGCAGGACCTGATAAAATTGATACCTTAGTATTATCAGCTAATAAACCATAATGAGTACTAATATTGTTTTGTCTGTAACAATCTACACCAGTAGTTCCTAAAATTGTTTTCCCGCTTTCATTGTAAATATTTATGTCTTTGAAATCAAAAGATTTATTTATATGATTAACAAAATCATCTACTGAACCATAATCACCATTATATGCTGTATACTCTTTAGATGTGTTATACAGCGTTGAATAAAACTTGGAAAGTTTAACACCTATTTGTTTATACTTTGTGTCCATCATTAAAGTCGGCATTGTTATAGCTGCAATTATACCTATAATCCCCATTGTTATTAATACTTCCGCTAAAGTAAATCCACTTTTTTTCATATGCTCTCCTATATTTTGTTTCCTCTAATCTGTTATGATTATATCATTATGATTAACTAATGTCTATTTAGTGCAACTTAATAATACATCATAACCTATTTCTAAAGCTTTCATATTTAAAGGTAAAAGTTCTTTTTTCTTTTCTCCTAAAACTTTTTCTATAGCGTACTTTAATTTATCCTTTGAAATTAATCCCGTTGCTGCTGATAAAACCCCTAAAGATACCACATTTGTAACTTTATTTGTTCCTAAGCTGCCGGCTAATTCACCCATCGGTGCAAATACATAATGAATATCATCTCTTGGTTTAATGCTTTCAACAAGTGTGGAGTTTGCGATTATTGTACCGCCTGATTTAACTTTATGAATAAATTTATCAAATGATTGCTGATTTAATACCAACGCAAAATCTGTATCTTGTTTATGCACAGAACTGACTTCCGTATCAGAAACTACTACTTCACAATTAACTGTTCCGCCTCTCATTTCGGCGCCATAACATGGATACCAGGTTACATTTTTACCGTCTAGCATAAATGCATTTGCTAAAATTGTTCCGGCAAGTAAAATTCCTTGTCCGCCAAATCCTGCTAATATAAAATTCTTTTCCATATTATAACTTCTTTCCTGATTTTATATCTAATCCATATTCTCTCATGTATTGTACATAATTTTTAATTGGTTTTAAGGAAATAGATGTTTTATCTTTAATCATTTTACCAATATTATTCATAACATTGTCTACCGGCACAATTTTCATACTATTCGGCTCCTAAATCTTTAAATATCCCAAGCGGGAATGTTTTTACCATATCCGTTCTTACTCTTTCATGCGCTTCTTCAGGTGACATATGCCAGTTTGTAGGGCAAGTAGAAAGAATTTCTACAAACCCCAAACCTATACCATCCAATTGAACTTGAAAAGCTTTTTTAATTGCATTTTTCGCTTCATTAATATGCGGAATAGAATCCAATGCAACGCGAGCAGAATATGCGCATCCGTCTATAAGAGCAAGTTGTTCTGCCATCTTAGCAGGATAACCATAGTATTCACGATTTCTTCCCATCGGAGATGTAGTTGTAATCTGTCCCATCATTGTGGTAGGACCATGTTGCCCCCCTGTCATACCATATGTGGTGTTATTAAGCATTAATGCTGTCAATCTTTCTCCTCGAAAAGCTGCGTGCATAGATTCTGCTAATCCGATTGAAGCAAAATCGCCGTCACCTTGGTACGTGAATACAACTTTATCAGGTCTTGCTCGTTTTACTCCGGTAGCTTCTGCTAACGCTCTTCCATGGGGAGCTTCTATACAATCTACATTAATAAAATCATATAAAAACACTGAACACCCTATAGATGTTGCGCAAATTGATTTGTCTTGAATTCCCAGTTCATCTATAACTTCACAGAGAAGTCTTATAGCAATCCCATGGTCACACCCCGGACAAAATGTGTATTTAAAGTCTTTTTTAAATGCCTTTGGCATACTAAATACTTGCTGCATAATTCTTCTCCATGATTTTTTCTACTGAAGAAACAATTTCTTCAACGCTTAACCATTCCCCGCAAGGTCTATTAACAAGTTCTACTCTTGATTTACCGTTAACTGCATATTTGACATCCTTAAACATTTGTCCCATATTCATCTCAACAACGATAAAGTCTTTATTTTCTTTTGCAAGTTCATAAATTCTGTTGTGCGGGAACGGATTTAACGTAATTGGTCTAAAACAGCCTGCTTTTATTCCTTTTTGTCTAAGTACATTCATTGCTGCTTTAATGTTTCTTGTCATAGAACCAAATGCTGTCAAAATTATATCGGCATCATCTGTGTTAAATTCTTCCCAGTCAGTTTCGTTTTGTGTAATTAAATCGAATTTTTCGTGTATTCTGTATATTCTCTCTATCTGTTTCTTTTCAATCGGTCCGAGAGAGTATATAGCTCTTGCATCCCTGTTTTTAGCTCCTGTTAAAGCCCATTTTGAATTATCAATTTCCGGATAAGGATACTCTCCGAATGAAGCAGGCTCCATCATTTGTCCAAGTAACCCGTCTGCCAGAAGTATTACAGGATTTCTGTATTTGTGTGCTAAATAAAATGCTTTATATGTAAAGTCTATGCATTCCTGAACAGTAGAAGGTGCAATAACAATTATCTTATAATCGCCGTTTCCTCCTCCGTACACAGATTGATTGTAATCGCCTTGAGCAGGATAAATATATCCAAGCCCCGGACCTGCACGCATTACGTTTATTAAAACAACAGGAAGTTCATCTCCTGCTGCATATGAAAGAGCTTCCTGCATAAGAGCAACCGCACATGAAGATGATGATGTCATAGCTTTAGCGCCTGTTGATACAGCTCCGATTACCATATTGATTGCAGCTAATTCACTTTCTGCACAAACATAACCTCTCCCGAGTCGCTGCATCTCACCGCTTAAGTACTCTCCTATTTCAGTCTGGGGTGTTATTGGATATCCGAAATAGCATTCACAGCCTGCATTAATTGCCGCTTGAGCTATTGCATAATTACCTTTTATTAAAACTTTATCTGAACTCATAATCACCTCCAGACCTCTGTTATCGCTAAATCCGGACAGCGTTTTGCACACATGGCGCACCCTATACATTCTTCATTCGGGTCATTAAATTCAACCATTAAATCGCCCAGTCTGTTAGTTTTATTACTTTTTACAATCAAACCTTTAGGACATGTCTGCGTACATATGTAACAAGATTTGCATCGATTATTATCTATAACTATTTTTCCCATACATACTCCTATCAATAAAAAGTATAGCAAAAATAATATTTTAAGACCTCTATTGTTAACAATTGTAACAAAATAAAACAATTTTGTTATTAGCAAAAAAAAATGTGGCACTTAAAAAGAGTAAAGCGATATGCAAGGATGTATATCTATATATTAAGCCAGAAAGGAGTATCAAATGGCACTTACTATTAACACAAACTTATCGTCAATGATTGTACAAAACAACTTGGCAAAATCTACGACACAATTAAATCAAGCAATTGAAAGAATGACAACAGGTTCCAAAATTAACCACGCATCAGATAATGCTGCAGGTTATTCAATTGCAAGAAACTGGGAAGCAAGGTTGGGATCATTGGATGTAGCAGCTGATAACGCAGCAACAGGCGCAGATATGCTTGCAACATTAGAATCAAACTATGCTTTAATATCATCTCACGTTCAACGTGTAAGAGACTTGACAGAACAAGCTTCAAACGGTACTTACGGACAACAATCAAAAGAAGCAATTCAATCAGAAATTACTGCAAGATTAAATGAAATTGACCGTATCGCAGCTAACTGCGAATTTAACGGTATTGACTTGATGGCAGGCGGTTCCACAACACAAGCTACTGCAGGGTTAGACATTCAAGTAGGTATTGAAGGTACTGATACAAAGAGCAGAATTCACTTAGATAAAGATTTATTTGCATCAGGTAAAGTTTCCGGAGGTTTATTTTCAGCTGCTGATGCTACAGATTTAGCAGCAAAATGTGCAGGTTTAAAAACCGGAGCAGGGAATACAGCTCAGGAACAGTTAGCAAAAATAGATACTGTAATTAATAAGATTTCAAGCAGAATAACTACATTAGGTGCTGCACAAAACAGAATAGAATCAGCTATTGAGTCAATCGGCGTTCAAACAGAAAACATTACTTCTTCTCTGTCAACATTACGTGACGCTGATGTGGCAACTGAATCTTCTAACTATATTAAAGCTCAAATCTTGCAACAAGCTTCTGCAACACTTCTTGCAACAGCTAACCAAACACCAAGTATTGCTTTGAACTTATTGTAATAAATTAAACAACCAACTTTTAATGTATTAACGGGGTATGTAAGGAAGCATACCCCTTCTAAAAAAAAGCCTGAAAGGAGTATCATATGGCACTTACTATCAATACAAACTTATCTTCAATGATAGTTCAATCAAATTTATCTAATGCAACTACGTCATTAAATAAAGCAATTGAAAGAATGACAACAGGTTACAAAATTAACCATGCATCTGATAACGCAGCAGGTTACTCAATTGCGAGAAATTGGGAAGCTAGATTAGGGTCATTAGCTGTAGCGGAAGATAATGCTTCTACCGGTGCAGATATGTTAAAAACGCTTGAATCTAACTACGCCCTTGTATCTCAACATGTACAACGTGTAAGAGATTTGACAGAACAGGCAGCTAACGGAACTTACGGTTCTCAATCATTAAATGCAATTAATTCCGAAATTACAGCAAGACTTCAGGAAATTGACAGAATTGCAGAAAACTGTGAATTTAACGGTCAATACATGATGCTTAATCAATTAAGCGGACTTGCTATTCAAGTTGGTGTAGACGGTAATTCTGGCAGAAGTCAAATAACATTAAGTAATGATTTATTCAAAAGCGGCAAAGTTGCAGATTTGTTTAAAGATTTTGGCGGTGTAACCGGTGCTTCTGTTAAAGAAATTGCAAAATTATGCTCAGGATATAATACTGATACTAACAAATTAACAACCGAAAAACCAAGTGCAATGCTTGCATCAATAGACAATGTAATTAATGAAATTTCAAGTCGTGTAACTACATTAGGTGCTGCACAAAATAGAATAGAATCAGCTATTGAATCCATCGGAGTTCAATATGAAAACATTACATCTTCTCTTTCTACTTTAAGAGATGCTGATGTGGCAACTGAATCTTCAAATTATATTAAAGCTCAGATATTACAGCAAGCTTCAGCAACACTGCTTGCAACTGCTAACCAAACGCCAAGTATTGCATTGAATCTGTTATAAGAAAATAAAGAGGGTGATAAGATACGGAATGTTTTATCACTCTCTTTTTAAATTTTAATTAATTACCAAAACATATTCCCTTTATCCTTTATTAAGATTTGTAACAAAATCTATTCCTGATGTTAATAATATTCCGAAATGTGGAATTAGAAATTATTAGCATGCAAGGATGCAAAATTAATGGAATTAATGTTTGAAAGGAGTATCAAAACATGGCATTAACTATTAACACAAACCTATCTTCAATGATAGTACAAAACAATTTAAGTAAATCAACAACTCAATTAAATCAAGCAATTGAGAGAATGACTACCGGTTATAAGATTAACCATGCATCAGACAACGCAGCAGGTTATTCAATTGCAAGAAACTGGGAAGCAAAATTGGGTTCACTTGATATCGCAGCTGATAACGCTGCAATGGGCGCAGATATGTTATCTACTCTTGAAGATAACTACGCTTTAATATCTTCTCATATTCAACGTGTTAGAGATTTGACAGAGCAAGCAGCCAACGGAACATACGGTGCTGATTCTAAAGCTGCAATCGAAGCAGAAATTAAAGCAAGATTGGATGAAGTTAACAGAATAGCTTCAAACTGCGAATATAACGGTATCGCACTTATGGCCGGAGGTGGTGCAAGAGCAATACAAGTAGGTATTGAAGGTACTGCTTCTAAGAGCCAAATTGCACTGGAATCTGACTTATTTGCAAGCGGTGCCGTAAATGATTTATTTGCAATAACAGGAACCGGTGCATATTCCCCAAGTGAAGCAAATAATACCGGTGAGACTAATCCTGCTAATGCAGCTGCAAAAGCTGAAAGAAAAGTATCCAATCTTGCAAAAGATTGTGCAGGTACAAGTACATATGATGGACATAAAACATCAACACAGATGCTAAGTACGTTAGATGCTGTTATAAACAAAATATCCAGCAGAATAACAACATTAGGTGCTGCACAAAACAGAATAGAATCTGCTATTGAGTCAATAGGTGTTCAATCTGAAAATATTACATCATCATTATCAACATTACGTGATGCTGATGTTGCAACCGAGTCTTCAAATTATATTAAGGCTCAAATATTACAACAAGCTTCTGCAACATTACTTGCAACAGCTAACCAAACTCCAAGTATAGCATTGAACTTGTTATAGAAATTATAAAGAGGGTGACATTTAGTCATCCTCTTTTTGTTTATACAAAGTTTTGTATTGTAACAATTTGTAAAGAATTCAAATTCCAATGTTATAAGTATCAAAAAATGTGGAATTTAAAAAGAGTAGCAGGTATGCAAGGATGCATATCACAAGGAAGTACAGCCTGAAAGGAGTATCATTATGGCACTAACAATTAACACAAATTTATCTTCAATGATTGTTCAATCAAATTTATCAAAAGCAACTACATCATTGAATCAAGCAATTGAAAGAATGACAACCGGTTATAAAATTAACCACGCATCAGACAACGCAGCCGGTTATTCAATCGCAAGGAATTGGGAAGCAAGATTGGGCTCATTAGATGTTGCGGCAGATAACGCAGCAACAGGTGCAGATATGTTATCAACACTAGAAGATAATTATGCATTAATATCATCTCACGTACAACGTGTAAGAGATTTGACAGAACAAGCTGCTAACGGTACTTATGGAAAACAATCAAAAGAAGCAATTCAATCTGAAATTACAGCAAGATTGGAAGAAATTGACCGTATCGCAGCTAACTGTGAATTTAACGGACAAAATATGATGGATGGAACCCTAAAAGCAGGTTTAGCAATCCAAGTAGGTATTGAAGGTACTGCTTCAAAATCACAAATTGCGCTTGCAGGTGAATTATTCAGAAGAGCAGATGTTAAATCATTAGTTGCAAACAATGAAGATGCTGATGATGACGGCTCAATTACTGCAGATGGAGAAGCAACTGCAATGGCAAATGCAAGAAAAGATTTTGCTAAAAAATGCGCAGGTTTAGATACAGGTACAGGGGCAAAAACTGCAGCAGAAATGCTTTCAACAATAGATAATATGATAAACACAATATCTGGTCGTATAACTACATTAGGTGCTGCACAAAACAGAATTGAATCAGCTATTGAATCAATTGGTGTTCAAACAGAAAATATCACATCATCATTATCAACACTGCGTGATGCTGATGTTGCAACAGAGTCTTCAAATTATATTAAGGCTCAAATATTACAACAAGCTTCTGCAACACTTCTTGCAACAGCTAACCAAACACCAAGTATAGCATTGAACTTACTGTAATTTTTAATAACAACTTATATAAAATTGCCGGAAAGGAGTAAGATGTTATGGCACTAACAATAAACACAAACTTATCATCAATGATTGTTCAAAATAATTTGTCTAAGTCAACAACTCAGTTGAATAATGCAATTGAGAGAATGACAACAGGTTACAAGATTAATCATGCATCAGATAACGCAGCAGGTTATTCAATTGCTAAGAATTGGGAAGCAAAACTGAGTTCTCTTGATATTGCGGCAGATAACGCAGCGACAGGTGCAGATATGCTGTCGACATTAGAAGATAACTTAGCTCTTGTATCATCACACTTACAACGTGTAAGAGATTTGACGGAGCAAGCATCCAACGGAACTTATGGCGCTGACTCAAAAACGGCAATTGAATCAGAAATTACGGCAAGACTTCAAGAAATTGACAGAATTGCATCCAACTGCGAATTTAACGGAATCAGTCTTATGGGTGGCGGCCCTGCAACAGCCATTCAAGTAGGTATTGAAGGAACTGAGTCAAAAAGCAGAATTACATTAGATGCTGACTTATTTGCAGCAACGAGTGCTAATTCACTATTAGGCGGTTCTATCGCAACAATAGCTTCTAAATGTGCAGGCAAAACTACCGGTGTTGCAGCAAGCTCTATGTTAGCTACCATAGATACTGCAATCAACAGTATCTCCAGCAGAGTTACTAAGCTTGGTGCAGCACAAAACAGAATTGAATCCGCTATTGAATCAATTGGAGTGCAATCTGAAAACATTACTTCGTCATTGTCAACACTGCGTGATGCTGATGTTGCTACTGAATCTTCTAACTATATTAAGGCTCAAATTCTGCAGCAAGCATCTGCAACATTGCTGGCTACAGCTAACCAAACTCCTTCTATAGCACTTAACTTGCTGTAGAACATATATAGTCGAGGATAAATTAGCAAATGGGAATGTATAATGTTCCCGGCATGATTATTCAAAAATGTACATTATTTGAACATAAGCAAGGATAATAACCTTGCTTTCTTTTTATGTACGGGTTTTGTTTACAGCTCCTATTCCGCCGTAGAATTGGCTTAGTACCGTAAATCTCTTTTCTCGGGTTTCTTCTTTTATTATTCTCGCTGATGAATTTGTTAAGACAATTTTATTTTGAACACATTCAATGTTTTTTGAAATAAAATCTTGTTCATATTGTTCGCCTAATTGTGTGTATCTTTTTGTTTTAACAAAAATATTTGCATTTTTTCTACGTTTTACTATTTGATATACTGCATATGATATGAGTTCATCAATATTGATATTTTCCCAGGATGAATGTGTGAAATCTATTATATAGTTTTCGTTATCTGATGTTTTAATTGAAAGATATGCCAGTATATTTTTAGAATTAGGACTTCTGTAGATGTATTTGTATTCACTATAATAAGATAAGCCTGCAAAATGAATATCATTGAACTCTTTTGGATTCTTCCCAAGCAGCGGACGAAAATGCGGAAGAAGCTGCTCATTGTACATATTAGATACGGCTGTGGAATCTGAACTTCTGTAATTCCGAAACATTTTAGTATTAAAATTTTTGTAATTTTCTTTATCAATTTTCCACAATTTTTCATAAGATATTTGGCTAAAACCACATTTGGCAACAAAAAGTTTAATAAGTTCGGGTAAATAATCATCTATTCTTACAATAATGGACGCCGTACCCAAAGCTTTATATCTTGCTACTACATACTGAATAAGTTCCCCCGCATCTTCATAACAATTTTCTTCAAATAATAGTTTAAATATTTCCATTTGTTGCTGCGGGCATCTTGACGGAGCAATTGTTATCAGGCCTTTTATGTCTTTTTTATCTTTTAATACGTATGATTCAGGAATAAATTTTAATTTTAAAGGTAAAAAAGTATGCAAAGGAGCTAGCGGATTAAACATTATGCGGTTTATATACGTGTCTCCGTTATTTAAAAAAGAAATCATTTCTTTGATTTTCTTTTTATCGAAATAGTAAAGCTTTCTTATCTTAGTCATAATAACATTTTATCACATAAAGATTTAAGTATTAAAGATTCTGTCTCCTGCATCTCCCATACCGGGAACTATGTATCCTCGTTCATTAAGATGAGAATCAACTGCTGCAACAATAATTTTAACATTCGGATACTCGCTAAAAACTGCTTCTATCCCAACAGGAGATGATATCATACATACACAACAAATATTTTTTTCCGGAATTCCCTTTTCTACGTATAATTTTATTGCTTCTTTTAGAGAATTTCCGGTAGCAAGCATTGGATCTGTAATAAATACATAATATTTTTCAGGATTATCAACCGGCATAGGAACTTTATTATAGTACCAAACAGGTTTAAGTGTCTTTTCATCTCGGTACATACCAATATGTCTTATCGTTGCTTGGGGCAAAATATCTACTGCTTCATCCGTAAATATTAGTCCTGCACGTAATATAGGCGATATTATAATTGTAATATCATCATTAATTGTCATAGAATTGCATCTTGCAATAGGTGTTTCTATTTCTACTTCTTTCTGAGGAAGATTCTTTGTTGCTTCATAAAGCAATATTCTTGTAAGTTTCCTTGCAGCAAGTCTTACACCTTGTGTATCGGTATTTTGATTTCTCATTATGCATAAACTTTGGTTAACAATTGGATTAGATATTATTGAAAGATTATTTTTTTCTTGAATATTCATTTAAAGTTCTCCCCAGATTATCTGCTCGTTCTTGTGATTTATCTATTATTTCATTTGCAAATTTCAAAAATTCTTGAGAATTACCGGTGTTTTTATTCATATCAGGAAAATCAATTTCCTTAAGTTTAGTTCCGAAGGATGAGGAAACAGCTATAATATTTCCGAGTGTTTTAAACATTTCTTTTAAAAGTCCGAATGCTTCATTTAGACGTTTTGAATGTCCTATGGATATAATCGGGACACTTGAATCAATATAAGTATCTTTATCAGGTAAATAAAGTTCCAAAGACTTTGAACCTGCCATTCCGCTAAATTCAACTGCTGCAATAGTTCCTTGAGGTACTACATTTTTTTTGTCATCTATTACAAAAGTTAAGTGTATCTCATCATTTGTCGGTTTAATTTTAGTTACGTGTCCGATTTCTATGCCCATTGCTCTAACCGGCGAGCCTACTATTAACCCGTCTGCATCAGGTAGTATTATTGAATATTTATTACTTGCTTTGTTTAAGTTTATTGTATGAAAGAAAAATACAACAGAAACAATAAGAATAACAATAAGCCATAATAATAGTTCTACCTTATGAGTTATATATAATACTTTGTCTTGTTTTTTTTCAGTCATAATTTTATTCAAATATAATAATTGCGGGTTTGTTATCACAAACCCGCATAATACTAATAACTTAGTTATCCTTCTTGATTATCTTCATCATCAAGTATTGGATATACATAATGTTCACCACAATTTGGGCATACAACTTCTTGCTGCTTTCCGTTTTCTAATTTTGCAACTTCAAATAATGTTTTACACCCGGATTGAGTGCATCTGATAGCCCAGCTTGGTCGTATTAATTTAGCCATGTTTATCTCCAATCTAAATCTATTTATACGCTAAAACGGTTTTGTTTGACTCAGTTTAGCTCTAAGTTCTCTAAATCTTAAAATATCTTCCTGCGACTTTGAATTTTCTCTAAATAAAGCTTGAGAAGTCGGATGAACCATAAGAACATAATCCATGTGAATTTCTAAAAAATCATAGCGCTTAGGCGGCTGATTCGAGTTTTTAGGATAAATTTCCACATTTGTAACCGCCAGAAAACGTCTTTCTTTATCGTTGAGTAAATCCGTCAATTCTCTGTTGGTATCCGTATATTTTGATACATGAACAGTTCCTTTAATATCGTGGTCTGCGGTTAAGATTATTACTTCTATCGGAAGTGTATCACTATTCTTTGCCATTATTATCCTCTCTTATTCTATAATAATTCTATAATAATTTCGTTTATATGTCCAGTATAGAAAAACCCTTCATAATGAAGGGTTTTTCTGACTATATTTTATAATATTTACTTTGAGGGGCTCATGTTAATAAACGGAACTGAATTTCCAAGCATATATTGCGGCATTTTACCGTCCCATTTTTGAACGGCTTCGTATTGAACAAGTGATTTATTTTGTGACAAAGCTTGTGCTCTTATAGCCATAGATTTAGCTTCAGCTTCCGCTGCTATAACTTTTTGGCGAGCTTCTTCCTGAACCTGAACGGTTTTATTTTTTGCTCTTTGAGCTTCTTGTTCTGCTGTAACTTTACTTTCAATAGCTTGTTCAAAAACTTTTGAATAATTGATATCAGTCATTTGGAAGTCAGAAACATTTATATAATTCTCCTTGAGTTGAGTTTGGAGCTTAAATAAGATGTCTCCGGTTGCTTTTTCTCTGTTGGATATTAAATCTTGAGCGTTCCATTTTCCTATAATGTCTTTTATCGTACCTTCGACAACAGGGGTTAAAACTTTTGATTCATAATCCGTTCCGACAGTTTGGAATAATTTGTTAACGTTATTTGGCTCTACATTATAGTTAATTACATAAGTAATTTTTGCTTGTTGAATATCTTTTGTATAAACTGCAGTGGATAATGTATTTCTTTGAGTCTTAACGTCCATTGTTCTGAATTTTTGTACGAACGGGAATATTGTATGCAGACCTTCTCCGTAGCTTTCAGGTTGTACGTGTCCAAGTGTAATCTTAATTCCTCTTTCTCCTGGGCCAACCATTACAAACGGGTTGCACATAATCAAAAAACACACAAGAAGTGCCAATATAGCAAGCGGCATTCCAAAAAACTTTTTTTCCATTTCTTTCCTTTCATTTAACTAACAATTCGAAATTATTTTAAACCGATTAGAGCAAGTGCTAAATAGAGTGCTAATACCAATAAAACAAACGCTCCGAATATGTACAGCATTTGTTTACCGTATTTTTCGTATAAATTCACACCCATCATCGCTCCTGCTGTTATAATACACAAATTCACAAAAATTATAGTTGCCAGAAGCAGCATTAAAACTCTTAAAATCATTTAATACCTCTTTCAAAATTTATTATAAATTAGAACGGTATTTTTGATATCATATATAAAAAGTATTTTAGTAATTATTTTCTTTTATCTACAACTTCTTCAAACTGTCTGAATATGTCATTTCCTACCAATTGTTCCAATTGTGAACGTTTTTCAAAGAAATTACCTCTTGCTTTGGATTGCTCATCAAGAGCTTCTCTGTAAAAAGTGTCTGCAATCAAAACAACTTCTTTTTTCATAGTTTGAGATTGTTTGTAATTAATTTCACGTTCTTTAACCATTTTTGATGTCATGTCATACAATAATCTGGCTGTCATATAATCATAATAACAATCAACTACTTTTTGTTGAAGTTCGTCAATTTTTCTTATCAGTATAATCATATCGGCATCTGTTACTTGAGTATATTTGTAATTCAATGCTTTAGGATCTTGCGACATAATGCCTAATGTGTTACCGCCAATTAGTGCCGCACTGGCAAAAATAGGATTTCCTGTTCCCGCACCGAGGAATGTTGACATACCTGCAATTGTTGAAAGAACTTTTTTTATTGCCCCTTCGTCAGGTTTATCTTTATCCGGATTTGAAAGTTTGTATATGGCAAATTTTATTGTATCACTCTTCATAGCGGCGCCTTGCCACAATAATGATAAATCTTCAAGCATATCATTGTAATCAATATCTATTGATTTTGAAATTTCCATTGCCATGCTTTTTATGCTCAAATCTGCATAAGTTCTTATTTCAGACTTGGTTTCTTTTGATATTGTAGGCACTGTATTTATGTCTTGAGTAGATAAATCTATTTTTTTACTTGTCTCAATTTTTCTTTCAGGAGTATCTGTAGTACCAAATCTGTAAAATATGCTTTTTTCATCTTTTAATTCATTATAGGTCAGTGCATATGCTGAATTAAAAATAAATGATATTAATAGTAGAGATACAACGATTTTATTTTTTATCATTTGCACCTCCTCGTTTTTTGTTTTCATCGGTTTTTTTCTGTGTTTTGTTGTTTTCTTTGTATAACATTGAATCAAAATCATATTGGTAGAGTTCTAAAGCATCAACTGCTTTTTTCCCTGCAAGTCTTTGTAATTGAATATGATATTTTTTTGCTGATTGTTCTAAATTAAATTCTTGTAATCTCATTGAATCATATAAAGAAGATGAAATGGAAATTTCAAGCAAATCTCTGCCGTCTAACGCGTTAGAGTAATTTTTGCTGTAAAGAAGCATTTTTGAGCGTGTATCTTTCAATAAGCTTAACGCATTTTTATAGTTATAATATGAATTAATAAGTGAATCCTGCAGTGATTCTACCATTCCTGCAAGTTCAATCAACTCTGTATCGGTAAGCGGAGTTTCTGTCGGCAGATTCTTTTTGTTCAATAACCCTTGTGCAAGTCTGCCTGCTGAAAAAGCAGCTGTTTGAACTCCGTAATTTGTACCCATCAAACTCGGGATAAAAGAAGCTCCTGATATAACAGCGGAAAGAGTCTTTGCCATTAATGATGAATGGATTCTTCTTTGAGATTCAGGCGTAGCAAGCTTTTTTAGTGCAAACTCTATTACCTGATTATTTTCTATTGTTGCTTTCCATAATAATTCCAGATCTTTAATGTCATGTTCTTTTTGCTTATCAATAAGAGATGCTAATTCTTCGGAATTATTTATAAGAAGTGAACCGTTTAAAGGTTTGTTATTTGTTTCAATTCCTATTTGCGGTTTTTCAATATCATTTTTATCCAATGTTACAACAGAACCGTTATTTATTGCATGTGACGGCAGAGTCGCTAATAATACAGTTGCAAGATATACTCCAAAAAACTTTTTCATACTATTATTTATATATTAAATATACAAATCTTTCAAATTGATTATTCAAACTGGTTTTATCACAGTAAATAAATATTAATAAACTTTGTTTCATGATAAAATCAGCATATGAAAAATTTTTATCTTAAATCAATGGGCTGCAAGTCAAATCAGTTTGAGGGGCAAATAACGTCCGAAAAATTAATTAACGCAGGCTTTATGGAAGTAAATGATATTAAAATGCTTAACAGCGGTGATTTTTATATTCTTAATTCCTGCTCAGTAACTCAAAAAAGTGATAACGAAGCAATGTACTTATTAAGACATGCTCATTTTTTGGGATTAAAAACTGTTTTAACCGGCTGTATCGCACAAATAGAGAAGGATAAATTGCTCAAAAAAGAGTATATTGACTATGTTTTTGGAAATGAAGACAAATTCAAACTTGCAGACTATTTGAACAGCGACTTAAATTATGCGGTAAAAGATTTAATGTCAGAAACAAAATTTTTGCCTGTAAGCTTGAATGACACAACTAAAACCAGAATAAGTTTAAAAATACAAGACGGTTGTGACAATCGCTGTTCATATTGCATAATCCCTTATGGCAGAGGAAAGTCTAGAAGTGCTGATGCTGATTATATTATAAGTGAGATTAACAGATATGAGGATATCGGATACAAAGAGGTCGTTTTAACCGGTATTCATATAGGTTTGTGGGGAAAAGAAAACGGGGAATCAATTTTAACTTTGTTAAAAAAAATTGAGAAAGAAACTTCTATACAACGTTATAGGCTAGGGTCGTTGAATCCTCACGAAATTACAACTGAACTTTTAGACTTTCTACAAACAAGTGAAAAATTTTGTCCGCACTTCCATTTATCGCTTCAATCTGCTTGTAATAAGACATTGAAGGCCATGAACAGGCACTATTCCGTAGAATACTATTTAGACCAAATAGAAGATATTGTTTCAAGATTTAAAAAACCTTTTCTCGGAAGTGATATTATAGCAGGATTTGTAGGTGAGACAGAAGATGATTTTCAGACAACGGTTTTAAACCTGAAAAAATCAAAACTGTCAAAAATTCATGTATTTCCGTACTCAATAAGAAAAGGTACTCAAGCCGAAAAAATGGAAGGACATTTGCCGGATAATGTAAAAGAAGAGCGCGCAAATATTATTAAAGCTATTTCTAAAGAAAAATTTAAATTATTTTTAGATAGCAATATAGGAACAACACAAGAAGTGCTGATAGAAAAAAGACCTGATAAACACACAGGTAAGTATAAAGGTGTTACGCGCAATTACTTAAATGTGCTGCTTGAAGAAGGAGAATTCAATACATTGCAAAATGTTGTTTTAACTCATGACAATTTATTATACTTGTAAGCCTGTTACTGCAGTTTAAAAAAATAGGTTTGGTGGAATCCAACAAAAACTCTTTTTGGTAATATTCTGCGACCCGTCGTTCCGAGGCATTGTTTGTCGAAGAACTCAGCTTTCTATTAACAACTCGGTAATGATAATTGAATGACAATTGAATAAATATATTAAGTTTTGTAAAGACAAGTTTACATCCTGAGATTCAGTAAATATAATTGTTTTAGGCTATCTGTAAAATTAACTTGAATTTACAAGCCGTATAAATAGGCAATTTTTTTTATCTTAAAACGTTTATGTATATAAGACGTAAAATGATGTAAGAAAATGGAAATGGGGTAAATTAATAAATTAACTCTGAATGGGATAAATATTAGATACCTCTCACACTAATCCTTTTTTGTAACGTGTAAATAAAAGGGACTAGGAAAAGAAACGACAATTAAATAGTAAGTTGTAAAATATAGGAGTACCAGTTATGGCAGATGAATTAGCAATTCAACCGGGTGTAAATCAAACCCAATCAAACTCAGGAGCGTATGCTCTAACAGGAGGCGTAATCGGTGGTGCAGTTGGCGGTGTAGGAGCACACTACTTAACAAAACCAAAATACGCTTCTCACGATGACATTATTAAAGAAGCTCAAGATTCTACGGATTTTTCTTCACAAATTGACAAAGCTGAAGGAACTGAAAAAAACTTCTTAACAGCAGCAAAAGAAGTTGCCGATGAAAAAACAAATGCCGGAAAGGTTTGGGATGATGAATTTAAGGCATACCAAGAAGCACACAAAGACGGCGCACCAATTGAAGATGATGCATATAAAGCATTAGTTGAAAAAGAAACCGCAGCGGAAAAAGCGTTGAATGAAAAACGCACAGCATTACTTGCTGAAGAAGTTGAAACAACTACAGGAACAAAACCTGCATTATCAGAATCTCACAAAAAATATTATGAAATACAAAAAGCTCGTTCTGAACGTGCTTTAAAAGAAGTTAATGAAGGCTTAGCAGAATTGAGAAAAGCTCTGGAAGACGGAGCAAAACCGTTAAAAGAAGCAATCGAAAAACATGCTGATGCTATTTACGCAGCGAGAAACAATGTTGATAGTTTAGAAGAAAGCTTCAACAAGCTGCAAACGGCATATGCTAAAGAAACTAATCCTGCTCGTAAAGCAGCAATAAAAGCAGAAGTAGATGCTTGCAAAGCAGATTTGAAGACAGCAAGAAAAGCTCTTAATGATGCAATGAAAGTAGTTGAAGAAACTATGGCAAAGGCTGCAGATGGTCTTGAATACCATGGCTTAAAGGGAGACAAGCTTAAAAAAGCCAAAGAAGCTAAAGCAAAAGAATTTAAAACATTCGTTGAAAGCACTGTAAATGAAAGAATTATGAATGACAGAGTTAATTCTGATGTAGTTGCAGGACTTGAAGAAAAAAGAACAAAAGCATTCGATGTAATCAAAGATATCGCAAAACGTGATTTATCAGGAAAAGAAGCTGAACAGGTAGCTGAAAGAGTTAAATTACATGTTGATAAAGTTGAAACACCGAACTTAGAAAGATTGAAAAAACTTCAACAAGCATATAAAGATGCAGTAGAAGCAACTAAGGCTGCAGGCGGAACTACAACGACAGTTACAACAGAATTCACAGGAAGAATCGGTAAAGGTTGGTTATCAGCTCCGATTTCAGGAACAACGACTACAACGACTACAACTTCAGCATTGGGTAAAGATGCAATTGCGCTGGCTAAAGAAGGTTTATCCGATAAAGAAAAAGAAATTTTAGACAAGATTGTAGCAGGCAAATCAGAAGCAGAAGTTAACAAAGCATTTGAAGACGCAATCGCAACACGTAACCAAAATATAACAAGATTAAATGCCGCTGCAGCTGATGTTAAATCAGTAGCCGCACAAATTGCAGAAAAAGGCGGAGAAGGCGCATACATCAGAGACGGCGTTCTATACAAGCTTGACGGTTCAAAAGTTGAATTCAAACCTAAAACCTTTAAATTAGCTTCAGGTATTGAACTTCCTGTTCCAACAGAAATGCGCAAGCTTCAAGAACAAGCTGCACGTTTAGAAGGTCAAATAGCTGATTATAATGAAAAATTAAAACCTGTAACAACTGCAAAAGCTAAAAAATACACTGCAGAACAAGTTGAAGAACAGGTAAAAGCCGAAAAAGAAGCTTATGAAGCAGCTAAGAAGGCAAGAGAAGGTGCACCGAGAACAGCCGCAAGAACAGAAGCAGAACAGTTAGCAGACTTTATTAAGGAAAAACATCCTGACGTAACAGACAGAGACGGATTCATTAATAAAC
>CAMORE010000021.1 GCA_946623365.1 uncultured Acinetobacter sp. | reverse complement strand
CAGGAATTTTCAGAATCTGGTCTTGCTATGATGCTGTCGTTGACAGACATGGCGGAGTTTGGGAAAACAGAATTTAGAATTTTTGCAACAGGGGAATATGAATAAAATTCCCCTGTTCTTTAATATTGCAGAAGATTATTAAAGGGCAGCAGGCTGTTAGGTCTTATTTAATTATTGCCTTTTAATTAAATTATTGTATATTTTACCGGATGCAAGAATTGCATTTGCTTGAACTATTGGGTTTTCATCTTCAATGCGGTTTATTAAAGGAACCAATATTTTTTCAGGTTCAACATCAGTAAACTCACTTATTTTCACAAGACAAGAAATAACGGAGTTTCTTGTTATCCAATTAGGATTTGTTAAAGAATCAATAAGTTTATCTATAACAGAGCCTTGATAATTAGTAAGAGCCTCTATTGCAGAATTCCTTATTTTTTCATTTTCTTCACCAAGTTTTTCTATAAATATATCAATAGAGTCATTTGTGTTTAAATATGAAAGTGCTGTAACAGATGCTGCAACAATTGACGGATTCATATTTTTTGTTTCTGATTTAAATTTGTTAAATAACAATTTTTCTAAATCGCTTTTTTGAGGTTGCTCAATCTCTTTATTAACATTATCCTCTTCAACTGTTTCACCTTCAGGTAAATTATATTCAAAACCTGCTTTTCTGATTGCAGCAGCGGCTTCTGCAAGAGTAGAAAATTCCATCACGTCATTTCCGTTTGGATGAGGAACAAGGAGTTTTACTTTATTATCGCTATTCTTAAGAGATAAAGCTCTAACATAATATAAAGCTTGTTCACTGTCATTATTTTTTATTATTTTCTTTTTTATTGTAATTTTTTGCATAATTTTCTTTCACTTCTAATACAAACAATATTTGATTGCTTCAATCATAGATTCAGGATTTGCAACATTTTTTCCTGCTATATCAAAAGCCGTACCATGGCTTGGTGAAGTCCTTATTATATCAAGTCCGATAGTCATATTAACGGTTTTTTCTGATGCAACAGCCTTGATAGGGATTAACCCCTGATCGTGGTAACAAGAAATATAACAGTCATAAGGAAGCTTTTGTCCGTTTAAGTAATCTTGTACTCCGTTAATAAATAAAGTATCAGCAGGAAGAGGATTTGTTATATTTATACCTCTGTTTCTGATTGCTTCTACAGCAGGCAGCATTGTAGTTTCTTCTTCATCGCCTAATAATCCGTTTTCTCCTGCGTGAGGATTTAAAGCACACAAAGCAAAAGAGGGTTTATTAATATAAAGTTTGTTTTGAAAATAGTGTCTTAATCGTTCAACTTTTGCTATAATCAGTTCTTTTGTTAATTTTTTACTTACATCCTTTAGAGGCAAATGACGTGTTAGCAGAAGAACTCTGAAATCTTTTGAAACAAAAAGCATTTCGGCTTTTTGTCCGTCATGTGCAAGAAATTTTTCCAGAACCTCGGTTTGTCCGCTGAATTTATGTCCCCCAAGATTCATTGCTTCTTTTGAAGTTGGTGCTGTAACAATATATTTCGGCATTATCTCACAAGCTTTTTCAAGTAGTCTGAAAGAAAAATCGCCTGCTTCAGCAGAAATCTCTCCGGGGCGAACTTTAGATTTGTAATCCACTTCTACTATTTCATAATTGTTTTGTATATGTCCATATGTGTTTAAAACTTTGGAATTAGAAATAATAACAATATCTCCGGATGGAATATTGAGTGTATTAAGTGCTTTTATTGTAATTTCCGCCCCAATTCCGTTTGGATCACCGGTTGTTATTGCGATTTTATTCGAATAATTTTTCATATAAAACCTCTTGAAATCTCACAAATTAAATAATTTACAGGTATATTGTACAATAATTTTATATAAAATGTCACTTTATAATAGAATTTTCATTGTAAGGATATTTTGTCCGTCTTTATATTCATAACTAATATCATCGACAGTATTTTTTACAATAAAAATTCCTAATCCACCTTGTTCACGACTTTCAGGAGGTAATGTTACATCCGGATCGGGTTTTTCTAATGGATTGTAAGGAATCCCTTTGTCTGCAATAGTACAAATTAATTCTTTATTTCTTTTTTGTAATAATACTTTTATATAACCTTCATTATTCGGATAAGCATATGAAAAAATATTTGTATATAATTCTTCTGAAATCAAGTGCAGTTTGCTTATTATATCTTGATTTAAATGCCAATTTACACAAATTTTTTCGAACCACAATAGAAAATCTTTGTAATTTTCTTTGCTTGCCGTACCATTATATATTTCCTCCGAAACTTTTGTTCCGTTATATTTAAAAATTAACATTGTCATGTCATCACTTTGTGCCGTTCCTTGAGCAAAATCTTTAACATCCTTTCTTACATTATTAAGGATATTTTTTATGTCATCGGAATTATTTTCGTTTATTGTTTGTATAAGATTTTCTTCTCCGTATTGTTCGTCAGAATGATTTATTGCTTCTGTTATACCGTCGGTATAAATAAATATCTCATCACCTGCATTCAAATGCGTATTAAAAACTTTAAATTCGGATTGCTCAAAAGCACCCAGAACAATGTTTGAATCGAGTTCAAGATATTTAAAATTACCGCTGTTCTGTTTGATTAACGGAGGATTGTGACCACAGTTTATAAGATTCAGCTCTCCTGTCGTAACATCAATTATTCCTGCAAGTAATGTTATAAAAAAGCCATGTTTATTGTTTTCATATATTTTTCTGTTTATTGTTTCAATCATTTCTTGCGGCGGTAATCCTGATTGAGCAATATAATTGATAAGAGTTTTTGTTGTCATCATAAATAAAGCTGCCGGAACACCTTTTCCGGAAACATCAGCTATTAAAAACATAAAATGATTTTTATCTATAAAATAAAAATCATAAAAATCTCCGCCGACTTCTTTTGCAGGTTCCATTCCTGCAAATATATCAAATTCATTGTTCTCAGGATATGGAGGGAAAACATTCGGTAGACTCGATGCTTGAATAGATTTTGCTAATGTCAGTTCTGACTCAATCCTTTGACGTTCTTGTGTAATACTTCTAATATCTTTTGCCATATTATTGAAAGTCTCTGCAAGTTTTGCAAACTCTAAAGGATTTTCCAACTTTAGCTCTGTATTAAAATTCCCTTCTCCTATTTCGTGTGCAATATCTGTCAGTTGATTAATAGGTTTATCTATATATTTTTTTAAGCCGATATATAGAAGTATTGATATAAATAAGCTTAAAAACATAAATACTGCAAATAAAATAATAACGTGCTTTATAAGATAATGGAACAATTCGTTTTTCGGAATGCATATTACCAGAATCATTCCGTTATCCAAAATTTTTACATACGGAATAAATTTTTTGTTATGGTAATCAAAATACGTAATATTTTTTAAATTATCGTTGTACCATGATAGCGTACTAAGCGGCTTCCCGAGCAAAACGGAATTGTCTGTATACGGATCTGTTGAAGCAATAACAGAATCGTGTTCCTTGTCTCCAAAAAGTACAAAACTGTTAGGGGTCGGCTTCATATTAGAAATCAAATTAATTATTGAATTTATTTCCCAATCTACGGTCGAAATCCCTACGATTTTGTCATTATCATATATTCCTGAACCTGCTGTTACCATAAGAGTATTGCTTCCCTCTTTTTCAAAATAAGGTAATGACCAGGCAACATTTTTTTCTTTAGTAACTTCTGAACTGATTTCCTTGTACCAGCTTTTGTTTAAGTAATCGTACTCATCTGTTTCAAACTCTTTATCCGGAATTATTTCGTTATTCTTATTCCGATAAACATATATACAATAATGACGCATGGTTTTATCTACAATATACGGTTCAAACCAAATGCCTCCGCCCAAAGAGTATTCATAATTTTTAAAAATATTTATTGTAGTGAATAATGCCATCTTTCTGTTTTTATCGATTTTATAAAACATCTCTCCTTGCAGCGCAAGATCCTTAGCATTATTTTCTATGCGTATTATATCTTTATTAATCGTTTCGGCAAAATTTGAAATGTGATAAGAAAAAGCTTCCAGTATTAAGCTTTTTCCGTTTTGCAAATATACGTATGCAAAAAAGCTCAGTAACAAACTTAAAGTAATAAGCATTAATGCTGACGTAAGAATAATTTTTGACTTAACAGTATTAAACGACATTATGAAATACTCAAAAATTTATTAAATCCGGTCATTTTAAGAACATTTAAAACAGGCTCTTGAACATTTATTAACTTTATAGAACCCTGCTTGCTCATTTGTTGATAAAGCTCAAGTAAAATTCTTAAACCGATACTTGCAATATATGTAATTTCACTAAAATCAAGAATCAACTCGTTCATGTCATCCAGTGCATCTTTAACCTTCATCCCGAATTCTGCTGAAGTATCTATATCAAGCTTTCCGGATGCCTTTACATACAAGCTTTTTTCACCCATTTGTTTTAACATTATATCCATACTCTATCACCCTTCTTCTTTCTGAATTATACAATATTCAAAATAAAAGTGCAAAATATATTTATATTAATTTTAATGAATTTAAAATGTTTATCAGTTATACTTTAATTATTATGTATAAAACGCTGACTTTTGATTTAGGAAGAGATGCCCTTCGTTATCTCGTGCGGAAATATCATATTAAAACAATGCACATTCCTTACTACCTTTGCGATGTAGTCAGACATACTTTATTTCAGGAAGGATGTATCCCAAAATTTTATCATATAGACGATAACTTTTTCCCCGCAAAAGTTTTTTCAAAAGAGGAGTTTGTCTTGTATCCTAATTATTTTGGAACTTTTACTTTAAATGTAGAAAAATTAGTAAAAATGTATCCAAAACTTATTGTAGATAATTCACACGCCTACTATGATTCTCCAAAAGGGTTTGCCTGCTTTAATTCAGGACATAAATTCGGGTTTAAAGATTCTATCTTGTATCTCAGTGATATAAATAGTAAACATTATGAAATTAATACCTTAGGAAAATCTGAAAGACAATATCACTTTTTAGAGTTATACGAGAAGTATAAAGACTCAAATATGCTTTCTTTATCAATATCTTCAGAATCAGCGCCGTTTGTTTATCCTTATCTTGCAGGAACAATAAAAGATGCTGACATTCTTGTAAAAAATTTAAAAGAAGAAGGTAAAACCATTTATCGTTATTGGAATCCATTACCCCGAGATTTTAATGAGTATAAATTCTATTCAAGACTCGTTCCGATACCGGTTTTACCATAAGTTGATTAGTAGTATGTATGGGTTTGTATTTTTTAGTTTGCATAACAAGAAGAAGACAAATTTGTTCTAAGCTTATTTAATGCTCTTGCCTCAGTTTGTCTGATGCATTCTTTTGTTACACCAAATAATTTTCCGATATCTTCCAGTGTTGTCTTTGCAAAATTTTCTAAACCGAATCTCATTTTAATAACCGTTTGTTCTCGTTCTTTTAACACAGAGATTACTTGTTTTAAATCTTTTTTTAGTTCTTCATATTCTATGTTTTCTTCAACAGTTGCTTGATTATCTGCTACTATTTCCGCAACGGATAATTCACTGCCGTCTTTTCCGTCAAAACTGCCTTCGATTGATACTGAGCTTGTATATGCAGATAAGAATGAATCAATCTTATCAGGTTCAATATTCATTTTTTCTGCAACTTGTTTTGTTGTTACAGTCGTGTTATATGCTTTTTCCATTTCTGCTTTAACTTTTGAAAATTTAGATAATGTTTCTTGTACATATACAGGTATTTTCATACAGTGACCTTGCTCTGAGATTGCTTTAAACATAGCTTGTTTTATCCACCATGTTGCATAAGTTGAAAATCTATATCCTAATTCAGGATTAAATTTTTCTACAGCAACCATTAATCCTAAATTTCCTTCTTGTATTAAATCAACCATAGGTAATTTTGAAACATGGATTGCTTTTCTAGCAATAGTCAAAACTAATTTTAAATTTGATTGCACTAATATTTTCTTAGCTTCTTTGTCTCCTTGTTTAGCACGAACTGCAATCTCTTTTTCTTCTTCCGCTGATAAGTTCTCAAAGTTGTTAGCTTTTCTTAAATAAGCTCCAAATTCTTCCGATAAAGATGTAATTGCAACAAAACCTTCTCTTGCAGGATTTGTAGATGCTGCTTTTTTCATTCTGATAACTTGATCTTTCATACTGTAAACTCCTATTATTTCATTTTGGGTAAATTCAGGGGGGGGGTAAATTATGGGTAAATTGGGGGTAAATATTGGGGGTAAATATAGTCGGGATTCAGGTGGTAAATCCCGAAGGATAAATAAAAATTTAGAAATGAGTAAATTTCTATTTAACAACTACGTAAGTAGTCAGATTCTTTAAAGGATATGGGATACACATAACAAACAATCCTTATATACTTATGATATATCAAAGATATATAAACTTCAATAGTTTTGTTAAGTTTTATTACGAAAATACCCCGATTTTTACAAAAGTTTTACAAATCTTAATAATTTCATCTAAATATACGATAGCGATTTTTGTAAAAAAAGATAGAATAAAAGGAGACATGTTAGGACGAGAGGGATGGATCAAGAAGCATCATCTTACAATAAAATAAAGAGAGTTAATAACGAAGAACTTGCTGCTATGTGGGATAGATATTTTAATGACCATGATAACAAGGAGTTTCGTGATGCTCTTATATTGCAGTATATTTACTTGACAAAGTATGTTGTAGGACGTGTTAAAGTATCTTTACCTCCGACTTTCTCTTTTGAAGACATATCTTCTTATGGGGTTGAAGGTCTTATTGATGCGGTTGAAAAATTTTCACCTAAGATGGGTGCGAGATTTGAAACATATGCTCTTGTTCGTATTCGTGGAAATATTATTGATAAAATTCGTTCTCAAGATTTTTTGCCGAGAAGTGTCAGGAAAAAAATTAAAGATGTGAAACAGGCTCAGGATGAATTAAAGGCAAAATTCGGACGAGCAGCAACAAATACAGAAATAGCCGATTATTTGGGTATAGAAAAAGAAAAAGTTGAACAGCTGTTATCTGATGATACAACCGTTACTTCAATATATGACAAAAAAGGTACATCAGACGGCGATATAGAGATAATTGATACGATTCAAGATTCACATAGTTTGAATCCGCATGAAACATTAGAAGAAAAAGATGTAAAGAAAGAGTTGGAGGAAGCATTGAGACGTTTACCCGAGAGAGAAAGAACTATTATGGTTCTTTATTACCATGAAAACATGACGCTTAAAGAAATTGGAGAAACTATTAATGTTTCTGAGTCAAGAATATCTCAATTGCATGCGCAAGCAATTATGAAACTTAAAAATTTGTTAAGCGAAAATCGCTCAGAAAGATTAAAAAGAAGTATTATATAAAAGCCGATTATTTCAATCCCTGCTCAGGATGTGCAGAATTAGACTTAATTATTTCGTAATACTCGTTTTTATCAATATTTACGCCCATATTCTTTATATCAACGGTAAATTTTTTCTTTTTTTTATTACTTTTGGGACGCATATCCATTATTCAATAATCTCATTATTCTCTCCGACTTGAACAATAGTCGGTTTATGTAATTTAATTTCATCTTCTGTCAGTTGAGCATATGTTACGATAATAATCTTATCACCCGGTTGAGCTTTTCTGGCAGCGGCTCCGTTCAAACAAAATACTTTTGAACCTCTTTCGCCTTTTAATGCGTATGTTTGGAATCGTTCACCGTTATTTATATTAAGAATCTCAACCTTTTCCCATTCTAAAATGTTTGCTTTTTCTAAAAATTCTTCATCTACTGTTATCGAGCCGACATAATTTAAATTGGCATCTGTGACAGTCGCTCTGTGAATTTTTGAATTTAAAAATTCTCTTAACATAATTACCTCTCCTAAATATTAACACAAAAAAACATAACAATCATTTCTTAGAAATATAAATTTCTTTCTTATGTATAACAGTACAAATTTATTATTTTTGATAAAATAACTTTATGTTAAAGGATATTTCGTCAAAAATTTTACAGAACAAAAATATACTAATGTCTTTATCATTTTTTGTATATATTTTATCGTTATGCATGGTGCTAAATGACAATATTCAAATAACGGCATTTTTTATAACAATTTTGTTTATCTTTTTTGCATATAAAAAAATTTTTTCGTATAAGATTATTCTTATATGGGCTTTAATATTTTATTTTGGGATTGTTAATACATCTTTAAGGATAAAAGAAACAGACGACTTACTTGATCTTGCTCCGATAAATTCAACTATATACGGAAAAATTGTTTCTATTCCTCAAGTTAAAGATAACGGTAAGGTTCAATTTTTCTTTCATGTAAATAACATTGAATATGATAACCTAACAAAGAATTTGAATAACGCAAAAGTTTTGGTAACTCTAAACTCAGGAGAAAAATTTAATATATATGATTCTTATAAAATCAGAGGAAGACTTTCTGTGCCATTTAAAGCAGGTAATCCATCGCAGTTTGATTATGGGAATTATCTGAGGAATTACGGTACATACGCTGTTTTTTACGGAAGAAATCCATACTATATGCAGAGTAAAGATGAATCTTGCTATGAAAAAATTAGTTCAGAACGTTCCGGAACAGAAAAAATTCTGCAAAATATTAACAATTACAGAGAGAATATTTTAAACATACATTCTAAGTTTTTACAAAGTCCTAATTTAGAGATTCTTGGAGGAATAGTTTTCGGAGATGATGCAGTTAATCCGCCCTCAAATATTAAACAATCTTTTATTAATTCAGGATTACTTCATATTCTGGCTGCATCAGGCATGAATGTTGCTTTTATTTATTCGTTTTTCTTTTTTATTTTGAGATTTTTAAGAGTTCCCTTCAAAATAAATATTATAATGTGTATTCTTGCGGTTGTATCATATGTTTTAATGACCGGACTGGGAGCTTCCGTTGTAAGAGCTGCGTTAATGCTGTTATTTGTATTGCTGGGAAAATTGATAGATAGAGATGCTGATAATATCATTTTACTCTTCTTTGTTGCGTTCCTGATGTTAATATACAATCCTTTGTATATAAACGATGTCGGATTTCAGTTATCATTTACTGTTACATTTGGTCTTTTATTAATGATGCAGTATATATTTACCTCCAAATACAAAATAATTAACTGGATTATCGGAACAATTACTGTTCCCATAATTGCGCAAGTTTGGGTAATACCTATACAAATTTATTATTTTAGTAACATCAGTATTTACTCGGTCTTTGCTAATATTATGAGTGTACCGATTCTTTCAGTTATTAGTTTTGGAGGATTTATAAGCTCTCTTTTGTCGATAATTGCTCCGATATCAAATATAATTTGTAAAACATTTGATTTTGTATTAAATCCGTTGATAACAATAGTTGTAAATATTTCAGACTTCTATGGAACTCTTCCTCACTCGACTGTTCAGACAACACATCCGCACGCTTTTCAAATATTTTTATACTATTTTATATTGATTAATATCTCTTTTCTTTTTAATAAAGAATATCGAGAGGAATTCGGTCAAAAAATTAAAGTAGTTCTGTCTGTATCAATTATTGTACTCTTGCTATCCGCAATCAGTATCCCTAATAACAATATGGAGATAACAGCGTTTGATGTCGGGAATGCTGATTCATTTCTTGTAAAAACCCCGAATAATAAATACATAATTATTGATACGGGAAAAGCAGGATATAATGGCGGAAAATCTCAAGCTAAAATGCTTTTAATTAAATATTTTAAAGATAACGGTATAAATAATTTGGAATCAATTATTTTAACCCATTTTGATAATGACCACTCAGGCGGTGCTGTGGATTTAATAAATGAATTAGCTGTAAAAAATGTATATGTTAACTCAAAAAATGATAATTCAAAAACAGCAAAAGAAATATACAAAGCTGCCGAACATAAAGGTGTTAATATAATTGAAGCAAAAAATAATCAGAAAATTTTTGATAGTTCAGGATTAAAGCTTACTAATTATATAGTTAATGATGTTTCCGGCATCGGAGATAATGAATCTTCAATTATAACTCTTCTTCGTTATAATGATTTTTCTATGTTGTTTACAGGTGATGCAGGTGTTGAAACATTGTACCGATTAAAAAAATATATACCCTCAAATATAACGGTGTTAAAAGTCGGACACCATGGGGCAGCCGGAGTAATAAATAAAGATTTGGCTGAATACATAAATCCGGTGTTTTCAATTATATCCACAGGCGAAAATAAATTTGGACATCCTTCAATTTATACGCTTGAAACTTTGCGTAATTCAACAATACTCCGAACAGATATTAATAATGCAATAAAAATTGTTGCCAATCGTAAGGGTTACAAAGTTTTAACATATAGTCCAAAGCATAAACGATTTTTATAATTTCTTATGATATAATACCGATTATGTCACGCCGATTTTTTTACGTAAAAGATATATTAAAAATAGCGCTCCCGATAATATTCGGTAATTTGGGCTTCATTATGATAGGTGTCGGTGACGTTATTATTGCCGGCAGACATTCTACGGATACGCTTGCCGCTGTTAGTTTGGCAAATGCCATTATACATTGTATAACAATATTGGGAATCGGTATTCTTGGGACAATATCACCTATTTTATCCAACTATAGAGGTGCAAAAAAGGATACAAGTCTTTATTTTTATCCGTCATTAAAGTTTGCTTTCATTTTATCTTTAATAATTGGTTTAATATTATTGGCATTTATACCTTTAATAGACAAGATAGGATTTGAACAAAGGCTGATTATAATGATAAAAGATTACTTCTTTGTTACAGCTTTTGCTGTGTTTGGCGGATATATGCATTTTATGGCAAAAGAATATTTACAAGCACACGAAATTGTTATATTTCCGAATATATTAACTATATTTTGTATATTTTTAAATGTCGGTTTAAATATTATATTTGCATTCGGTTACGGCGTAATCCCTGAGATGGGTGCAAAAGGTCTTGCAATTGCAAGTTTAATTACACGATATTTTATGGGGATTGTTCTTATCATTTATTGTTATAAAAAATTAACCATAAAAACGGGTAAGGTATCAGGATATTATAAAGATTTAATCAAAGTGGGAATGCCATCTTCTCTTGCCGTTGCAACGGAGTTTGCAGCATTTAACATAATTGCCGTTCTTTTAGGTAGAATATCAGGCATTTATGCAGCTGCTCATAATATTTTATGTACTTTAACCAGTGTCGCTTTTATGGTGCCGCTTGCAATATCTAATGCAATCTCTGTTAAAGTAGGTTACTGTAACGGAGCAAAAATGTGGATTCTGCTTAGAAAGTTTGCTTACACAGGTATTAAAATGAGTGTTTTATTTATGTTTTGCTCGGCTGTGATTATAGGAATATTCTCGAATTCCATTATACGGCTTTTTACGGAAGATGCGGAATTAATAAAAGTATGTACTCCTATAATATATTTACTATGTACTTATCAGGTGTTTGACGGATTACAAGTAACGCTATCCGGAATATTCAGGGGGTTAAAAGAAACAAAAATTGTTTTTATAGCTAACTTTTTTGCATATTGGATTGTATCTTTTCCGATAGGATGCTTACTCGGGTTAAAACTCAAAATGAACCTTCTTGGTTTCTGGTATTCAATCGGAATCTCTGCAATTCTTTTGTGTTCAATAATGTATGCTGTTATGCAAACTAAGTTTAAAAAATTATCACGCCGATAGAAATTAACTGTATTCTTTTACATTAGATTCCTTTGTAATATAATCAAATGGTAAATAAATGTAAGCCGAATTTATATTTATTCGTCATACAAAATATGGAGAGGTATAATATGCAAGTTTCATTAAACTGGTTAAAAGAATTAGTAGATTTAAATGATATAAGTGTTGAACAAATAGCTCATGAACTTACAATGAGCGGTTTAGAAGTGGAAGAGGTTGAAGAAGTCAAACCTCAATTCACTAATATAATAACAGCGAGGATTGAAAAAATTGATGCTCATCCGAATTCTGACAGACTTCATCTTGTAACAGTTAATACCGGTAAAGACTTGAAAACAGTAGTCTGCGGCGGTCAAAATATTGAAGTCGGTCAAGTAATTCCATACGCTTCAGTAGGAAGCAAAGTCCTAGACAGAAAAACAGGAGAACAGTTTGAACTGACTCCTGCAGTAATCAGAGGTGTTGAGTCTCAAGGAATGCTATGCTCCGATGATGAATTAGGTGTCGCTGACAGAAATTATCAAGAAGAAGACGGTATTTTAATTCTGAACAGAATTTTCCCGAATGTAGGATTGGGAGTTGATGTGGAGAATGTTTTAGGCTTTGAAAAAGATTATATCATTCACACTGCGCCTACTGCCAACAGAGGCGATCAAATGTCTGTTATCGGAATAGCTCGAGAATTAAGTGCACTATTTAACAGACCGTTAAAAATTGAGCCTGTTAATGTTGAAGAATTAAAAACAAACGATTTTAAAGTAGAGATAAAAGACAGCGATGTATGTAAATATTATTCAATAGGTCTTCTTAAGGGAATAAATATTTACCCGTCTCCTGATTGGATGCAAAAAAGGCTCATAGCATCAGGAATCAGGGCAATTAATAATGTAGTTGATATTACAAATTACGTAATGCTTGAATACGGAACTCCGCTGCATGCTTTTGATTACGATAAACTTAACGGTTATTTATGTGTAAGAAGAGCGGAAGAGGGAGAAAAAATCATTACTCTTGACGAAGTTGAAAGAACTATGACCCATGATACTGTTGTGATTGCAACAGAAAAAGAACCTGTATGTCTGGGCGGTGTATTTGGCGGTCATAATTCAGAGATAGACGAAAATTCAAAGAACTTAGCTCTTGAAGCTGCATATTTTACAGCACAATCAAACAGAAAAAGCTCAAGGAGCGTCGGATATAAATCAGACGCTTGTTCAAGGTTTGAAAGGGGTATAGATATTAAAGCCGTTCATACAGGACTTATGCGAGCTGTAGAGCTTCTTATAAAATATGCCGGTGCAAAATTTGAAGGGTATGTTGAAACAGGAAATGATAAACCCGAACCAATAACTATCACACTAAGATTCCCTCAAATTAAGAGGATTCTGGGTTGCGATATTGATACGGATAAAGCTTTAACAATTCTAGAAAGACTGGGTTTTACAATTTTAGGTAAAAATGAAGTGGCATGCAGAGTCGAAGTGCCGTCTTTCAGAGCTGATGATGTTACAAGAGAGATTGATTTAATAGAAGAAATCGCTCGTATTAACGGGTATGATAAAATTACTCCGACTCTTCCGAACAGAGCAGGAACAGCTGAAATCTCGACAGCAGAAAAAGTTATGGCAAAAGTACATAGCTTGATGAGAAGTGCCGGATTAAATGAGCTTCAAACATCATCTTTAATCGGAGAACCGCTTCTGAAACAATTTAATATAACTTTTGATAAAGAAAAGGCTATTTATGTAGAAAATCCCGCATCCGAAGATTGCACCATGCTTCGTCAAACTCTTATGGCAAGTTTATTGAATTGTATAAAGTATAACTATGATAACGGTCAAAAAGATTTTTGGGGTTATGAAATAGGAAGAAGTTACTTAAAAGTCGGAGAAACAGATGAAAAGCATTCCGGAGTAAAAGAAACATTAACACTGGCAGGTGTTATTACGGGAAATATCCAAAATTCTTTATGGCAATGTACAGGTGAAGTAGATTTTTATACTGTTAAAGGAATTGTAGATAAGTTATTGGAAGAACTGGGATTATCGAGAAGAATCAAGTATTCTCTTCTCGCAGATTCTCCGCTTGCTGATTCTCATGGCTGCTTGCACCCATACAAAACAGCTGTATTGACTTTATTAGGTAAACAGCCGGCAGTTGTCGGATATTACGGTGAAATCCATCCGGAAGTTAAAAACAAGCTTAAATTGAATCAGAATGCTTATTTATTTAAATTAGATTTAAACATGATAATAGAAGCATACAATGAATCCGTAACGAGATTTAAAAAGTTGCCGCAATTTCCGGAAGTACAAAGAGATTTAGCAGTAATTGTTCCTGACAAAACTTCTTGGGATGATTTGGAAAAAATTGTTAAAAAGGGTGTTGCAAATAACGTATTTAACGGGTGTGAAGTATTTGATTTATATCAGGGCGAGCATGTTCAAGAAGGCTTTAAATCTGTTGCATTCAGAATCAAAATGCAAGATGTTAATGCAACTATGACTGATGATATGATTGAAGCACAAATGGCAAATGTAAGAGCCGCTCTTAAAAAATCTTTACCTGAACTATCTTTTAGAGAATAGTTAGGCAATCAGCAAAATAGGTAAGTAAAATCAGTATATTAATCGGAGGTGCACACAATGCCGTTGCAAGTTAGTCAAATAAAAACTGTAAACTCCATTTCAGCAGTAAACAGAATAAAATCTGCCGTAAAAAAAGACGGATTGGGATTATCATTTGATATTCCAAAAGAATTTATTGAAAAAAGAACATATATGCAAAGTGATGAATTTTTGAAAGACAAAGATAACGTCAAAATGTTCGGACTTTTTGATAAGTTAATGATTCTGAGAGATAAAATTACGGAAGAAATCTCAGAGAGAAACAAAACTTCAAAAGAAGAATTAGTTCAAGGATTTAACGGCTTTTCAAGAATAAAAAAATATTTAGATATCAATCCGAAGATGAACCATAGCGAAACACCGTCTTTTTCAACTTCTGCAGAAAGTCAGTACGGTATTCTAAGAAAATATGTAATCGGGAATGAATCAAGAATTATAAAAGCAAAACTCGGAAAATAAAAAACTCCGCAAGCAAGTTTCTGCATGTGCTATAACTTGCTTGCGGGAGGTTATTGAAACTTATTTAGCTACACTTCGTATTTGAATGATCTGTCTATTGCACTATTTACGGCATTTCTTGTTGAATCCAGTTCCGCTTCTACCATTTTCAAACGGCTCTGATATTCCTGCATCTGTAAATCCAATTTCTTTTCCAACGCTGTTAATTTTTCTCGCCGATATTCCATTTGCTTAACAGCAGGATTTTCAGGATCCAAATCGTTTCCTAATGCTAAAATCTCATCAGACGATGCAACGAGTTCCATCTTTGCAGATGAAATCCATTGTATCTTTGACTCCAATGTGATTTGATAAGCAGTCAGATACATCATTCTAAAACTTGATGAAATTAATCCCATAACAGATTCCTTTATCTTAGTTCGTTCAAGTTTTTTGCCTTCAGGAATGTGTGTTCGTTAGATTCTGCAATCAAGCTTTCCATTTTATGAAGCTGGTGTTGGTGATAACTAACTCTGTATTTTGCCATCTTCAGCTTTTGACGAATTGTCATCATGTCCTTCAGGCTTGAGATAAGACTAACGGCAAGCTCTTTAAATGGATTTTTGCGTTTGAAAAATGACTTCGCAAAATTCATAAAATTCACTAACCTTTTAATATTATCTTGTAGTTCTTCACGCATAAGCTTTTTCTCCTATGCATATTGAGCCTACATGTATTATAAAACATGTGACCGCCAATAATTGCCTATTTTGTACAATGTTTGTTACATTTGTTAACAATTGTGGAAAAGTGAACAAGTGATTAAGTGATTGAGTGAATAAGTGAGTTTTAAACTTATTCGTTTTAGCTTTTGCTATATATTGTTTGTTTTTTATCATATATAATTCGCCTGATTACTTATTTACTTTAAACAAAAACCTGTTTGAACCGTGGGTAACTTCTATATTATCTATCGGCATATTTTTTGAAAACTTTAATTTATTTTGGTTAAAATACGCTTGCTCGTTACAAAATTTTACAATAGATGTTATTGTTTTCACAAGAACGTTATCAAAAAGAATATCTAATAATGTACGTATAAAAGTTCTCTTTTCCATAATTTTTTCAATCGTTGATTAAGTAAACAAGTGATTAAAAAGTTTATTAATTTTCAAAAATTGTAAAAGATTATATTAAATTTCACTCAATCACTTGTCTAGCTGCCTAAATCCTGAATATCTTTGCTCTTAGATTCCATATCATCCTTAAGCATTTTTCTTACAACATCGCCTTGTGTATCAAGCATTTTGCAAACAGTTTCTATATTTGCAACTTTTTGAGAAAGTATGGCATCGGCATTTGCGACAATATTACTTGAAACAGTTTGATATGCTGATAATGCGGCAGATGTAGTACCTTGCATTAAATTACCCATTACAACAGCAGGAAGCCCGAATTCTCCTAAGTACGGTGCAGCAGCTGTCATAATACCGCCCCAACCTGAAACAATACCTGCCAGAGGTAATAATACTCCGCTTGCTCCTATTCCGTATCCGTTTGCAGTACCGATTCCATATGCTGCTGTGCTGGCTATATCTGCAATACTTCCTATTCCTGAAGCAAAACCGGTTGTCTGTCCGTTAGATGAACCAAAACCTGATATTAAATCCGCGATTCCGGAAGCTCCGCCTGTCGTAGTTCCGCTTGAGCGATATCCGTAATTTGCGGCAAATCCGCTTGGAAATCCTGAGTAATTACCTAAAGTATTAACACCAAAAGATGAAAAACTGCCCGTTCCTGCTCCGTTTCCTCCTGTGTATTTATTCCAATAAGAGGTTCCGGGGATATTCATTGTTTGAGTTCCGCCTAATGTGGTCATAAAGGCTGACGGAGCAAATAAACTTGCAAGCTGATATAAGAATCCGCCTGCGGCTTCAAAACCTGTTCCTGCGCCTGCTGAACCGGCAACTGTTAAATCTCTTAATCGGTCATAGGTTTCATAGAGCATGACTTTAGCATCGGATGACGCTGATCCGAATCTGTTTGCTATTACTAAGTATCCATCGTTTTTGTAAGACATTTTCGCAAGTGAATAAGTGAATAAGTGAATAAGTGAATAAGTGATTTTAAATTAACCAAATATAAACTTGTCTGCTTATAGCTTATTGCTTCCTTTCTTTTTTAGAGTATTGTATATATTCTGTGAGCGTAACGAATTTAATTCACCTGCTCACTTGCCCACCTGCTCACTTGTTCTACAACTAAGCAGCCAAGCGATTAACCATATTATCCTCCAAATGTCTTGAAGGATTTTTCTACGTTATCCTTAACAACCTTAGCTACGGCATCAATTTCTGTAGAAAGTGCATTTTGTTCCGTATCAAGCTGTTTTAGTCTTAATTCAAGATCCTGATCTTGACGTTGTATTATTGAAGTTTGAGCGTTCAAATCCGACACTCTTTTATCATATAATGCTTTTTCATAGTCATACTGATTCATTGCATCTTGATAACCGTCTTCATCGGTATGTGATTCTGTAGTTAATGAATATGTTACACTGTCACTTTCCAGTCTTATAGATGTAAATCTGCCTTTTGCATCTGTTTCTAATACAGCCTTTTCCGTATTTTCAACAGGAACAGAAACGGTTTGAACATTGTATATAGGCAATTTCATTTGATCATCAATGTTATTAATACCGGTTCCGCTTCTTACTGAATCTGCAAGGTCAAAATATGTTGAATAATATGTGACGTTGTTTACTTCATATGTATACAAACCGCCGATATAATTACCATTGCCGTCAAAACAGTATGATAACCTGTTTGGAATACTTTTATCTTTCATGCTATTTATAATTTTATTAACAGCAGTCAATTGAGCATCGGTAAGTTCGTATATGGGAGTGAGTTCATTATTCCCGATATATTTTGGAACATTCAGTACTGCATATTCCGAATTTGCTGATTCTAATTTGCCTTTTGCCGTATCTACCGCATTTTGCAAATCAGTCAAATCTTGTTCCATCTTTTCCATTGAAACACAGCTGAGTCCTCTCTCTGTCGGTACATCCGCTGTTTCCAAATAATATAACGGCAAAGATTCAGTTACGGAAGCTTTTCCTACGTTTTCAAGATTATCAGCCAGAGCAAAAGCTTTTAATGTATCTGAATAATATATCCTTGAAGAAAGTGTTGTTTCAGGAAGTGCTCCACTGCTTTTTAACATTTTTAAAGCATTGTCTATTTTAGTTTGTATGTCTGCATCACAATCAGCATAATTTTTGTATGTGTCGGTTGTGTTAACAGAATAGTAATTGTGTGTTGCAGAAGAATCCGGAGTTAACGGATCCAAACTTGTATAGTATGTATCATTTTTATAATCGTAATATCTGTCTGTAGCACCACCATCGGTAGTTGAATAATAAAGATATTTCGTGTTATTTATATATCTTGCGTCTGTTCTGGTAACAAGATAGCTGCCATCACTTTGAAGCACCGCAGATTTAGCAAAGTTACTTGTTACAGGGTCTGCAAACGTTGATAGCAGTTTTGCTTCATTTTTCTTTGCAGTCAAATCCTCAACAGCTTTATCATAATCCGCCTGACACTTTTTGATTTTTTCCAGAGCGGTTTGAATTTTGGCTATATCAGTTTCATAAGTGGTAGGAGGTACTGTTTTATTTGAAAATTGAACCTGAGGATTGCTTCTGATTTTTTGAGCACCTTGTTGTTCATCTTTGTTATAGTGGTATGTAACAGCATAATTATATCCGTCGCTGCTATCTTCATCCAATTGTACCCATTTGTCCATTGTGTAACCTCTTACACCATCTTTAAATGAGTATTGAATATATTTATAATCCTCTTTACTTGGCGGAGTCGGAACTTCCAAACCGAGCATTTGAGTAAATAAATTTGCTGATTGGTTCGACAGAATCAACCTTGACTGGTTAATCTGCTGTCCTTCATATTCACAATTTGATTTTCTTGCGACAAGTGCTAAATACCTTGCCTGTGATGCTGCCATACCCATTGCGGTACTCTCCTTTTTATAAAGTGATTGGGTGGTTATGTGAACTAGTGGTTAAGTGAGTATAAAATGTTTTTTGTTTGAGCTTGTATGATTTTGTAATTTTATATTCACTTAATCACTCAATCACTTGCTCACCTGTTCACGCTTTATTTGATATGTTTTGGAAGGATTACCTTGTTTTAAGGTTTTACCCTGCTATGATTCTTTTAATGGGATATTACTAAAAGTCAATCATACCATTTGTATTATATAATATTTTTACAATTATTAACATTTGCAAATTTTAAAAATCATCCAAACAGATGAGACAGAATATTTCAGAATTATCCGAAGTAACACAACCCTTCCCGACCTTCCCCGTAAGTAGAAGGAGATCTCGCCCTTTGCGAGGAGAGCTGGTGAGGAGTAAATAAATTCAATAAACGGGTGTGTAAGAAGGTATAATTCCGCAATAAATTATCATGATAAAATACAATTATGAAGAAAAAACTGTTTTATATCTTATTTGTATTTATTTTAATCTTTACTGCTTGCGTATTTTATTGCTGCATAAAGCATAAAGACACTATTGCTATAATTGGTGCAATGGACGAGGAAATAAGTGAAATTCGTACTAACCTAAAGAATTCTAAAACTATTCAAAAAAACGATTTTATTGTTACAAAGGGAACTTTAGGTAATAATAATATAGTTTTAATAAAAAGCGGAGTTGGAAAAGTTGCCGCTTCAACTACCGCACAGTTTATCATTGATAATTATAAACCTATATATATTATAAACACAGGTATTGCAGGAAGTTTATCACCGGATATAAAAGCAGGAGATTTTATTATAGCAAATAAATTAGTGCAGCATGATTTTGATGTAACTGCGTTTGGCAGTCCAAAAGGTTATATAGATAACGGAATAGAACCCAATAAACCTACTATATTTAGTTCGGATAAAAAACTTGTGGAAAAATTTAAAAAAGAGTTGATTTTAAATCAAAATATAAATATTAAACTGTGTACAATTGCAACAGGTGATATATTCGTAAATCAAGAAATGCAAAAGCAAATAATAAGAGATGAATTTAATGCTGAAGCTACAGATATGGAAAGTGCAGCTATAGCTCAAACTGCTCAGAGAAATAATGTGCCTTTAATTGTAATAAAAACAATATCTGATGCTGAAAATAATTCAGTATCCGAATATAAACAAAATAAGAAAACTACAGCAATAAAGGCCGCTTCGTCAGTTATTTATGTTTTAAATAAAGACTGAGATTTAAAATTACAAAAACTGCTGATTATTCTGCTTCAATTTTACATATTTACTTTTTTTATATTTATTCCGATGAACATTTTTCACATTCGAGTGTTATGTATTCTTGTCTTATTACTTGAATTTTACTTATCTGTTCAAGATAATAATACAATACGATAGTAAATGTAAATGGTAAAAACTTCTTGACGCAAAGAATAAAAGATATTCCAAAACTAAGCAAATTTTAAGTTATGGCAAAGAAGGAGAAAATTATGATTAAAGTTATTCCATTAAAATATTATGACGGCGGATTTATGACACAGGCTTTTGCATTTGGCGGAACTCGCGCGAAAGAAAAATGCGAAGATGTAAAATATGGTTCATCTTTGCAGAACTTTTTAATTGATGACGGTAATGAAGTAATTTTATCCGATACCGGTATGCCAAACGACACACCTGATTTTCCAAAAAAAGACGATGCACCGCTTTGGATGGGAGAAAAAATTGCAACTTTTAAAGAAGCGTTTGATGCAACAGGCTACAAGATTGAAGATGTAACAAAAATTGTTGTTACTCACAAACACCCTGATCACACAGGTGAACTAAGAATGTTTCCGAATGCTAAAATTTATATCTCTGAGCAAGAAGCAGACGATATGAAACTATCAAGTGATAATGTTGTAAAAGTTAAATTTACAGACGGTGTGTATAAAAATTTCTCTGAATCACAAAGAATTACAGATTCTCTTGTTATGATAAGGGCAGAAGGACATACAAAAGGCAATTCAATTTCAATATTGGAAGATAAAGATAATGATTGTTATTATATGTTCCATGGAGATGTAACCTATTGTGATGCAGCATTATACGCTGATGAGTTGTCAGTAGTTTTTGAGAATAAAGAAAAAGCAAGAGAAACCTTAACGCAAGTTCGTGAATTTATAAAAAACAACAAAACTATTTATTGTTCAACTCATTGTCCTGAAGGGTATTTGAATGTAGAACAGAAGAAATTTATTGAACTTTAATATAAAAACTTTTGAGCATTAAAACCGTCGGTGACAAACGGCGGTTTTTATCTTGAATATGTATTGACATAATCAAATTAGCGTGTTATTTTTTTTATTATGAAATGTTGTCAAAAATCCAATTGGGGCGGAAAACGTGAAATGGCAGGAAGAAAGAAAACCTGTCTTAAAAAAG
>CAMORE010000020.1 GCA_946623365.1 uncultured Acinetobacter sp. | reverse complement strand
CAAATTTTTGGTGGGTACGCACTCAAAAATTTTTGCCCAAACTTTAAGCAGGATGCAGCTTTACTCACCCTACATAACTAAATTGTTACAAATCTTGACAAGATGTCCTGTGTACAGTACAATATAATTATGCAAACTTATGAAATTGAATATCTAAAACTTCCAAACGGAAAATCACCACTTACAGAATGGTTAAATTCTCTGGACGGAAGTTTTAGAAAACGCATAAACCAAAGAATATTACGCATAGAAGAAGGTAATTTTGGTGACCATAAAAAGTTATCGGAAGATATATCAGAATTGCGTTTTGACTTTGGAAAAGGTTACAGAATTTATTATACAGAAATCAATGGAGTTGTTGTATTGCTTATCAATGGCGGTGACAAATCAGACCAATCTAAAGATATTGAAAAAGCTCAAAAACTTCTTGATGAATGGAGGCAATCACAATGAAAAACACTGGAAAATTTAACGAATATATCTTAAAAGATTTAAAAACCGACGAAGATATAAAAGAATGGATAAATATCGGTTTTGAAGAATTTTTGCAAGACAATGACCTTAGTGCATTTGTAAAAGCGCTGGAGTATGCAGTTCGTGCAAAAGATTCAATATTAGGAATGTCTAAGAAAACAGGTATTTCAAGAAGCAATCTTTATGCAATTTTTAATGGAGAACAACAACCGCAATTATCGACTGCGCTAAAAATAATAAAAGAATTAGGTTATTCTTTAAAAGTTGCATAAATTCTTAAAGTAACAGGTCAGCAGGTTGCCTGCATTATGAAATATTTTAATATATGTTCAAGATTGCCACGCAAATCAAAGATTTGCTCGCAATAACAAGATTTGTTTACATTTAACCAAAACTGTTATTACGAGGGTGGCTTTTCAACCCAACAAAAACTTTTTAAAAGCGTTCAATCCTAATAAAGGTTGAACGCTTTTATATGCAGGTTGAAATCTATTCTACCAACTACAGACTCAAATTTTTGGTGGGTACGCACTCAAAAAATTTTGTCCAAACTTTAAGCAGGATGCAGCTTTACCCACCCTACATAACTTAATTTTAAGATAGAGTGCTTTGTTATTATCAAAAGTATGGATAATGTTCGTGTGTTAAAACACACGCTACAGACCTGTCAAAAAGTATCTGGAAATTTAACATAGCATAAAACATATTGTAAGTTGGATGAAATCCAACAGATTAATACTATAACGGCGGATTTTCAGAATGAAAATCCGCCGCTTTTCATAAATCTTTTTACATTAAACTAGTTATTACTTAAAACTAATCTGAATGTAGCTAAATTCTTAATAGAAAGCATCTTATGTTTATTACCTTGTTTTTCTGAGATAGCAAAAATTCTGCAAATTCTTCTAATTTCTTCAACAGCTTCTCTTGAATCTAATTTATAAACATTGTTAATTGGATCTGCGATAACGGACATTGTAGCATTTAGTTCTTCTTCTTTCATCTTTGCTCCTTATAAAATACTCTTATGTATATATAAAGTATTTTTTTCTTGAGAAATTGACTTTTTTGGCTTCTTTTGTTAAGTTTTGTAAAGGTAAGTTTTTTGAATATAGTTTTTATGGGTGTATTTGTTGATAAATGATACACTTTATTGTATCTTAGACTTGTGGGTAATACAGTGTTGAATTTTAGTGAAATTTTAAATGACTATGGAGTAGATTCGGAGCCCCCTCAAGAGGTTTTAGCTAAACTTGCATCCGTTAGTGAATTTTATGCTAAGGATGAAGTAATTGAATTGTATAATTATATTTTGTTGAATATAAAGAATTATGAGTTAGTAATGGGAGTTATCAAGTTAACGGATTCATTCAGGAATGAAGCAACGCTCTCAATTCTTCTGGACTTTTTATTAAAAAGAGTTGTTTTATCGGATGATATTGATGAACAAATTAATTTGAGAGTATTGTGCACTAAAGCAATTGCTAATTACAAAGATACTTCGACATTGGGAACACTTCTGTATTGTTTGAATAATAAAGATGAAAACTACAAAATTCGGCTTGCCTGTGCAGATGCTCTCGGACGCATAGGAGACAGATTTGCGGTGAGTTCTCTTATTAATGTGGTAGAAGATGAAGAAGAAAAGTCCGTATATGTAAAAGAATCTGCGACATTCGCTCTAGGTCTTTTAGGTGATACAAGTGCGATAGATCCGCTTGTAGCAATCATGGAAGCAAAGCAAGGTTTGTGGGATAAATTTTCATTCTTGAAGGAAAAAATTATAGAGGCGCTCGGAAAGCTAAATATAAACAACCGGAATGTTTTAAAAGTTTTTAAAAATTCTCTAATGGATTCTTCTTCCATGGTTAGGATTAATACAATAGAAGCGTTGATGAACAGTGAATACGAAGAAGCTCCCGAACTGATAAGAAAAGCTTTGAAGGATGAAGATGAAGAAGTTCAAAAGAATGCGCTAATTGCCTTGTATAATATGGAAGGGCGGGATATATTGGATGAAGTTATTTCTCTTCCGAGTTACTCCAAATCGTTGAAAGAAGAAGCGCAAAATATAATAGATGAGTACGAGGATGAGGAATGAAAGACAAATCAATAATTCTTTTATCAGGCGGACTGGATTCGCTTGCAGCTCTCGGTTTAACGAAGGAACAATACGGAATTGATTTAGCGCTGACATTTGATTACGGACAAAAATCAGCAAAAGAGGAAGTCGAAGCATCCGCAAAAATTTGTAATTTTTATGAAATTAATCACAAAGTTATTATTTTGGATTGGCTGAAGGAAATTACTCAAACATCATTGGTATCAGATAAAAAGATTCCCGAATCAGATTTTGGTACGAACGAAAGCGCAAAAAATGTTTGGGTTCCAAATAGAAATGGCTTGTTTTTAAATATAGCAGCGGCATTTGCAGATTCATACGGGTATAAATATATAATATTTGGTGCAAATAAAGATGAGGGTGAAACTTTTTCGGATAATACAGAGGATTTTAGAGCAAGAATATCTAAGGTTTTTGAATATTCAACATTGCAAAAACCGAAAGTTATAGCACCCTTGATTAATTATACCAAGGATGATATAGTAAAAATTGTGATAGACAAAAAAATTCCGCTGGAATTTGTGAGAAGCTGTTATCGTTCAGGGAGTAAGCACTGCGGAATTTGTGAATCGTGCAATCATTTAAAAAAAGCTTTAATCAAAAATAAAGCGTACAACTACATAAATTTATTATTTGGTGAATAGTGAAAACAAAGTTTATAGACGAGGATATTAAATATATAGGTTCTCAACTTGCACCGCATTGGATTTACAGAAATTTTAAAATTCAAGGTGATGCAATTGTTGCATTTCAAGGTGAATGCAAAGTGGATTTAACTGAAATGGTTGATATTGAGGACGTTATTAATAACGAACCAATATACAGCAAGTATATGTTGAGTTTTATAACTGAGCAGTTTGGAATATCATTGAGCGAAGGAGTTTTCAGACAGCGTTTATTAATGTGTATAATAAAAGAACTTCTTGAAGAAAACGGCATTTTTGTAGTCAGAAATGGCGATGATTTAATGATAGATAATAAAAAATTATCGGTTTCAATTGCAACAAAATCTATCACATCAGTACTTATTCATACAGGATTAAATATTTTGTCGGAAGGTGCACCCATAGAAGCAAGCGGTTTGCAAAGTGAGTTGGGTATAAAAGATACAAAATCTTTTGCTATGGAAGTAATGAAGAGATACTCGGAAGAATTGGATGATATAAGTTTAGCCTGCACAAAGGTGCGCGGTGTAAGCGAAAATTAGGAGAACTAATATAATGGCAAGTCGTGGTTACAAAAAATATATGAAAAAAGATGTTCGACAAGGACATCCGCTCCTCAAAATATTTGTATTGTCATTCTTTGGAATGCTTTTATTATCAACTTTTGTTATAAGTTCTCTGGCAAAAAAAATGACTGTAGATACTTCTGTTGGTGATTATAAAGAACAGCAAATCGATGATATGGAAGATAAAAAAATCATAGATATGAATCGTTTAGAGATGATTCAGAGTGAAGACCAAGGGCGAAACTTCAGTGATATTATGACTGAATCATTAAAAAAACAAGATTCAAAAAAAATAGAAGAAACTTCTTTTAATATCAATGAAACAAAGGAAGAAAAAGAAGAAGCAAAACCTGTTATACAAAATAATAAGGCAGATGTTGTATACAAAGTTTTCATAGGTTCATATACTTCTGCTGAGCAGGCAAAAGTAGCAAAAGAAATAATTCAAGAATCCGGAAGCGGTTTAAATCCTATCGTGAAGTGTATAGGAACTAATGATTATACTTTGCAGGTTGGTATTTTTAAGAACAAGCAAAGTGCAGAAACAATGCTTTCTACGATACAGCGAAGCAACCTGCCCGGAAGAATTGTACAAGATAATTAAAAAAATCTTTACATAGTGAAATATTTTGATTTTTTTTTATAAATTTATGATACATTATAATTAAGAAATCCGTTATGGGGAATTAAGACTATCACAGGTTAAAACAGGAGAAGATTAATGCCTAACTATTTAACAAAGGAAGAGATTAAACAATGGAGAAGTTCATTGGAGAAAATAACTTTAGAAGAATTTGCAGCAAGACTTGGAAAAGAGGTGGAAGAAAAAAAGCCTACAAATGATGTTGTTGACATTGTTATGTCAAAAGGGACGTCGTCTAATACAGGCGCAAACTTAAATGACGGTTTTTCAAGAATAGCGGAAAGAGCTTTTGAAAGAGAACGTCAGATATCTCATACACCTTTTTCAATTACAAAAAAAGATTTTAATGCAAAAAAAGAATCAAAAAAAGAAGAAACAAATGCTGAATTGAATAAAAAAATAGAGAAGGCTCTGAGTATTCAAACTAAAACCGCTAAAAAAGAGAAAGAACCTGTAAAAAACGAAGAGAAAAAATCTGCATCACAGATTATTTTAAAAAAATCTCTAACAGATAGAGAACAAATGGTTTTTGATTATTTGATTAATAATATAGGTAAGACAGTGTATGCAAAAGATTTAGCAAAGCTGTTGGATTTACCTAGAGATTATATATACAAGTATATAAAAAATTTGAGAGCAAAAATAGAAGGTGACAAGTTAAAAAATGATCCTTCCGGCGGTTTTATATTAACTGAGTAGTATGGAAGTTGTAAATTTACTTAAATTTTTGAATAGTGTTCACGACTTATACGCCTTGGAGTATGCAAGGTGTGATAGAGAATTGGTAAATTTTCTGGACATAATGACAGAAGACGAATATTTTACAAGAACTATTGATTTGGGGATTGTTTATATTCATCAAAAAACATTAGATCAGTATACAATTATTGATGGTTTAAGCAGAATAGTTTCGTTATCATTGCTTCTTCATGCAATATGTGAGTGCTACAAAAAAACGACTTCCCAAAATGCAAAAGCGATAAAGACTATTCGTTCAAAATATTTGTTTAGTAATAAAACAAAACTAAAATTGCATTTACCTGAGAAAGAGGCATCTGTTTATGAAAAAATCATAAACGGAGAAAGACTTTCCGGTCGTGAAAAAACTTCGCAGATGTTCGTTTTGCTGCATAACTTTTGGACTCAAATTAAGGAAGAAAAATTACAAGCATCAAATATTTTCAAGATGCTTCAGAAAATAAATGTAACTCTTGTAGATTGCGATGATGTTTCAAAACGGGATTTATATTACACCTTAAACAAGGATAAGAGAGAAATCGATCAAATTATATTGATAGATAACTTTTTGAAAGAAAACGGCGTTCTCGATATTTGGAATGAAATAAAAGAATCGTATACTGTTGAAAAAAATGATATGACCCTGTTTTTACGTGATTTTTTCTTAACAAAATTTAATTATAAGAAATTTAAGCAGGATAGGCTGTACGAGAGTTTTGTAAATTATTTTGAAACAATGATGCAGTATATATCTGAAGATACGATAATGAAAAACTTAAAACGTTCAGCAATGTTATATTTTAACATTTTAAATGTTAACGTTAAGAATGATGATATAAGAAAAGCTTTTATTAATATAAAAAGACACGCAGGAGAAGATACATTCCCTTATATATTAACTGTTTATGAGGATTTTTATACAGGAAATATATCAGAAAATACTTTCATAGAAATATTAAATACTATAGATGAATACTTGATTAACAGACAGAATAGCGGTAAGAATATTGATTTCAATGAACTGGTACAATATTTAAATGCGCTGATATCTTATAAATAAATATTATAATAAATTGTTATGAAAGTGTTTGGAATCTGTTATTAACACAATTTGTGTGGTATTATGGTGTTATAAATAATGAAAAATAAGGAGTAAATAATGCTAAATACAACCGCTTTCGGGAAAAACGATATAAGAGGAATATACGGTGATAACGTTACTGAAGAGTTATTTTATTATGCCGGCAGAGGTTTTGTCCAATATCTTGTAAAAGAATCAAGAAAGGTTCCATCAGAGATATGGATAACAGTATGCAGGGATGCAAGATTACATTCTCCTGCGTTATCTAAATCATTAATCGAAGGAATTCGTTCTTGCGGTGCAAATGTTGTAGACATGGGGCTTGCGCCGACTCCTATCGGATATTATTCGGAAGCGGCAGGTCTGCCTCCATATTTAACAAAGTATCTTCCCGTAACAGGTGCTCTTATTATTACGGCAAGTCATAATCCAAGCCAGTACAACGGATTAAAAATGACTTTTGCAAAACAAACTCTCGGAGAATCTCAAATTAAAGTTGTTAAAGAGCTTACTGAAGAAGAATATAAATTGCAGATTCCTCCTGTTCCGTTTGGTCAATTGGTAGAATACGATTTGATACCTGATTATATAGAAGATATGAAAAAACGTTTCGGAAGAATCGGAGAAGGAATAAAAGTTGTAGTTGATTCCGCTAATGGTACCGGAGGAATTGTCGGGCCTAAATTATATAGAGCACTGGGATGTGAAGTTATAGAATTATATTCTCTTCCGGACGGACGTTTTCCGCATCACCATCCGAATCCGAGCGACGAAAAAACATTAAATGATATTAAAAAAGCAGTTGTTGCAAATAAAGCGGATATAGGTATAGCATTTGACGGCGACAGTGACAGAATCGGAGTAATTGATTCTAACGGTAACTCTATGACAGGTGATAAACTTTTATTAATTTATTCTGAAGATATTATAAAAGAATATAATAAAAAAGAGATTAAACCTGTTATCGTATCAGAGGTTAAATGTTCACAGGTTTTATATGACACAATTAATGCAAATGGCGGGATAGCCGTAATGTGTAAAACGGGACACGGTTACATAAAATCAAAAATGCGCGAGACGGGTGCTGTTCTGGCAGGAGAAATGAGCGGACATACATTCTTTAAAGACAAATATTACGGCTTTGATGATGCAGTGTACGCAGGATGCAGAATTATAGAGATTATTTCAAATAAGAAGAAAATTAATCCTAATTTTAAGATTGCAGAAATGTTAAAACCTTTTGAAACAGTATGCAGTTCTTCTGAAGTAAGAATACCTTGCCCGAATTCTCTTAAAAAATTGACTTTAGACAGTTTTCAAGCCGTTATTGCAGAAAATCCCGATTTCTTCGGCACCAAGATAAAAGATATTATAACAATTGACGGGATGAGAATAGTATTTGATAATCCGAGCGGGTTTGCATTAATTCGCCAAAGCAATACAGAGCCTGTATTTACATTAAGATTTGAAGCAGACTCAAAAGAAAATGCACAGAAATATGAAGAATTAATGGTTAATAAATTATTAGAACTCATACAAAATGCTTCTAAAAATTTAGCTGCCGTATAGATAATTTTTAACCTATTTGCATTAAACCGGGTTCTGCGTCAGATCCTGTAACTTTCTTTCTTAAAAAGAATATTAATTCAGGCAGAGCAGCTGCAAGAAGAAAACTACTTATTCCGATATTTGCAGCTATATTTGCTGATTTAACTTTCAGCGCTTTTTTTGAATATTTTGTGATATTCATGCTATTTCTTGCTTCTTTTACGAATTTTTCCAGTTCGTTTTTGAATGAATATATTTTTTTTGTATCTACAAATTCTCTTGGATCTCGAATTCTGTTTTTAAGATATTTAACCCCGCAATATTCTTCACAAAGCTTAGAAAATGCTGAGTTTGGATTTTTGTCTAAAAAATCGATAATATTTTCTCTTTTTGAAGGCATTTTTATTGAATTGGTCTTAACCTTTTCTATAAATTCTTCGTTATTCATTAATTTAGGATCAAGATTTACATTTATGTTAAAAATCTTTTTAGATAAACTATCAAGTCCTTTTGCTAAATATATAGGGAATACAAAATTTAAAAACATCATCATAGCATTTTTAAATCCCAATTCCATTTGTTCATATTTATTTCTGCCTGTCCAGACTCTTCCTATGGTTAAACCTCCATCGGTTACTGCCATTTTGTTAACATTGGACATATTTGCCATCGTTGAAGCAAGTCCTTTAAAGTTGGGATTTCCCCCACCCGGAAATCGAAGATTTCCACCCTCCCTCAAGGGGCGGGTAATCTTTTTATTTTGTTTTTCGCTAATTATTTCTGTTAGTTTAAAGTTTAATTTAGGAAGAATAAATCCCATAAGCATAATAGGAATAGCTGTAGTAACCGCAAATTTTCCTGCTTGAAGATTTTGATATCTCTTTTTTTGTGCTAAAGCTTTTTCCAAGTCTTTAACGGCATTGGGTGCTTTATCTTTAAATTTTTGAATATTATATAATATACCTTGATCTTTTCTTTCTTTAAAAAGACTCATATTAACATTAGGATTTAATCCCATTTTGCTAATTAATTTATCACAGAACATGTTTAGTACAATTGGCCCGCCCATCCATATCGCAGAGGTTCCGTATTCATCAATAAATCTTTCTCTAACGGCATTATTTGCTGTTTGTTTAGAATCTTTTAAATTCTGATTATATGTTAATCCTAATTTAGTTGGTATTTCGATGCAGCAGTCACGAACAAACAGAGGTGCTATACCTCTATTATTACCAACTGCTGATATTATATTAACTAATGACATTTTTAAATCTCCTTTTCAATCGTACTCACCTCTCTTAATTATCCTGAAAGAGCCGATTGACAAAGAGTTTTAGAGAAGCCGCAAAACTCTCGACCCTTTCAGGGCTCGATGAGAATGATGATGTTTTGCGCTAAATATTGTCATTATTAATTCCTTTACTTTTAATATGATAACATATACAAGAACTTTGTAAATAGAGAAATAATATATAACCTAATCAAACAAAGCATTAATGAATTCTACAGAGTCAAAATCCTTTAAATCTTCCATTTTTTCGCCGACTCCGACTAATTTTACCGGAAGTCCGAACTCTTTAGCAACAGCAAGGACAATAGCACCCTTCGCAGAACCGTCCAATTTTGTCAGTGCAACGGATGTTAAATTTACACATTCTTTGAAAACCTTTGCCTGCTGCAATCCATTTTGTCCTGTATTTGCATCAAGAACTAATATGCTTTCACGTAATGCATCCGGGGCATTTTTATCAATTACTGTTTTTATTTTTGTAAGTTCTTCCATTAGATTAAACTTGTTTTGAAGTCTGCCGGCGGTATCAACGAGAATAACATCATATTGTTCATTTCGTCCTTTTTGTATTGCTTCATAGACAACAGAAGCGGGGTCTGCTTTATCCCGTCTTACTATGTCAGCACCTGAACGCTTTGACCAGATGTCCGCCTGCTCTTCTGCAGCAGCCCTAAATGTGTCCCCCGCAGCTACAAGAACTTTTTTGCCTTCTTGTTTAAATTTATACGCAAGCTTCCCTATTAATGTAGTTTTTCCGGCTCCGTTTACACCGGTTATAAAATATATATTTAATTCATTTTCTTTGTAGTTTAGTTTTGAATTTCCTGTTGTATTCAAAATATTAATAAATTCGTTTTTTAAAAAATCTTTTACTTGAGAAGGTTTAATTTTGTTTTGATTTCTTAATTTATCTACAAGCTCGGATGCAAAATCTACACCTAAATCCGCACTTATTAACATGTCTTCCATATCTTCGAGTACAAATTCCGAAAACTCTTCCTCCTCCGAAACATTGTTAACAATATTCCCAACAAGAGCTTGTGCGGTTTTTGATACAGTACTTTTTAAATTATTAAAAAAATTAAACATATTATACCTAATGTTATATATTTTGTGTCGGAATTATCTACAGGCTGAGAAGTATTGATGTTTTTACTACTTTACCCCTTTTACCCCTCAGATTTACCCCTTAGATTTACCCCTTTAGACCGTTTTCAACGATAACTTTTGCTAATATACCGTTAACAAAAGATGAAGAATCTTCTGTAGAATATTTTTTCGCAAGTTCAACAGCTTCATCAACGATAACCTTAATAGGAGCACCTTTAGTATAAAGGAGTTCCGTAATTGCAATTCTTAAAATATCTTTGTCGATTTTGACAAGCCTTGAGATATCCCAACCGTTTGAATATTTTTGAATCTCATTATCAACAGCTTTGTGATTAATTTTAAACTGTTCTGCAATCTCTACAGTATAGTTTTGAACTTCTGATTGGTTCTCTAATGTTGTAAACTCTGCAATCTCAAGAGCCAGTATTGCTTTTTCCGCTACATCAAGCATTGTATCGACTTTACTTATCATTTCATCAGTCATAGGAATTTGAACCGGTTTATTTTTTGCACCCATAGGGCGTGATAAATTAGATTCGTGTTCTGCTTCATATGAGGATAAACCTTCTTTGATATCAATTAAAGAACCGACTGTTAAGTTAAGGTCTTCCATTGCTGAATTTGAGAGAATTCTAACGGATTTAACCATAATGTCTTCAAAATCTTTTTTTGAATATTTAGTAATTTCTTTTTCAAACTGTGAAAATAATATAAGTGCCAATTCTCTTGATGCACGTCTTGCTTGCATAATTTTTCTCCTTTAAATATATAGATTAATGTTAACATAAAAGAATTAAATTTAATACAAACTAAAATTGTGATATAATTTTGTGAGTGTGGAGGATATATATGAATAGAAAACGTGCAATAATCATAGTAATTGATTCTATGGGCTGCGGAGCAATGGAAGATTATGCGGATTTTGGAGATGTTGCGGAGTGCAATACTCTGAAGAATGTTTGTCATTATAATAACGGGTTAAAAACTCCGAATCTTGAGAAAATGGGATTAGGAAATCTTGGTGATTACGAAGGAATTCAAAAAATCAATACTCCTATTGCACAGTATGGGATTTTAAAAGAAAAATCCAAAGGCAAGGACACTACAACAGGTCACTGGGAAATAGCGGGACTTGTTTCAAATAAACCGTTTGCAACTTATCCAAATGGATTCCCTGATGAACTTATTAACAAATTTATATCCGAAACTAATTGCGGAGGTATTCTTGCAAACATTCCCGCAAGCGGAACCGCGATAATTGAAAAACTAAACGAAGAACACCATAAAACAAAATATCCTATAGTATATACATCTGCAGACAGTGTATTTCAAATCGCCGTTGATACGGATTTAATACCGCTGGACACTCTTTATAATTGGTGCAGGGTTGCAAGAAAACTATTAGACGAGGGTAATTATAATACAGCCAGAGTGATTGCAAGACCGTATAAAATTATTGACGGAAAACCTACAAGAATATCAAAGGATAGAAGAGATTATTCAATGGCACCCCCTAAAAAAACAGTATTAGACAGATACAAAGATTTAGGGGTAAAAGTTATCGGGATAGGCAAAATTGAAGATATCTTTTCTAAAGCAGGAATTACACATGCTGTTCATACGGGTTCAAATAAAGAAGGATTGGAACTAACTATAAAAGCAATTGACGGAACGTTGGATTTAGATTCTATTAAATACACAAATGTAAATATTACTGATAATTCGAAAGAAATAATATTTACAAACCTTGTTGATACGGATATGCTTTTCGGACACAGAAATGATGCTAAAGGTTACGGAAATGCAATTGAAGAAATAGATTCGTATTTAGGAAAAATTCTGCCATTAATTTCAGAAAACGATTTATTAATTATTACTGCTGACCATGGCTGTGATCCGACAGTTCCCGGAACTGATCATACAAGGGAGCAAGTTCCGGTTTTATATTACTCAAAAAATATAGAACCAAAATCATTAGGAACTGAATTCGGTTTTGATACAATAGCAAACAGAATTATTAAATGGCTCGGATAAGAACAGTGGTAAATTAATTATTAATTTGAATTCTACTATTCGGATTATAGCCGATACTATTGCCGTTTACGGTATATTGCTAATATAAGTGATAAATTAAATCTATTTAAAAGAGGATGTACTGCTGTACACCCTCTTTTTTATTTTAAGTATAAATTACAGCTTGCTAACCAGTTTAGAGTGCTTATCAGCAAACTCTTTACCTCTTGATAAAATTGCCTGCTTTAAAATCGCTTGAAGATCTATTGCATTTAAATCTTGATAATTATTGGGAAGTCTCAGTGACCAATTCTGATCCCCTGATGTTCCCGGTGTATTATATGTTTCATTAATATTAAAGAAATCAGTAAAGAATATTTGAACATTCTTTGCTTTAGAAGCAAATATTTCTACAAGTTTTACGAATACTAAATAATCTTTATCTTGAGTTAATCTTACAATAATATCATCCTTATTATCAGCTTCCGCAAACAAATCTTCCACAAGATTTTTAGCATGCAAATAACCTTCATGAGTATTTATCATTGATTCTGCCCATTTTGCTATTGGATTATTGTCGTGTGTTCCTACCATATTCCAAACATTTTCTGTAATATTTTTGCATCTGTAAGGATGATCCTCTTTTTCCGGAATAACAAATTGAGTTAATCTCATACCCTGTAACCCGTACTTTTTCATAACTGCATCAACGGGGTTCGTAAGAGTTCCCAAATCCTCGCAGACGATTGCATTTTTATCCAATCCGCATTCTTTTGCTGCTGCAATTACGATTTTTTCAATAAGTCTGCCGTACAATTCAATTTGTTTATCAGAAAGAGATTTAACTCTTTTTTCTTTGTCAGCTTCCAAAGTTAAATCCAAATCGGCTTCAGTAGCAATTGCGTATTTTTTTAGTTCCGGATGTTCCGGAGAAGAATACAATCTGCCTGCACCTTCTTCACACATTGGTTTTTTGCCTGCTTTATACACCCAAGGGTCAATTAAACCTACAATGTGGTCAATTCTGACTCCTCCGGGATTATCCTTAAACATCTTTTTATAAAGATTTTTCATTAATATCCCGCCTTCACCCAGAGAACCGTTCTTATTGTACATTTTCTCAGGATCCATAACAGGGAATCCCCATGCTTGACCGTCTTTAGAGAAATAATCAGGCGGACAGCCAAGGAACCAGCCTTCTAAGAATAATGATTGATAAGCCCATGCGTCTCTGTCAGAAAATGCTACTTGACGGTCTGCTATCATTTTTATTCCTTTAGATAAAGCATATTTTTTTGTTTCTTCGTTTTGTTTTTCTAAAATAAATTGACAGAACTTATAAAATTCTATATCATCTGCATATTTATTTTTAATCTCATCTATTCGTTTTGCAAAAGCTTTCTTTTCTTCATCGTTTTTTGGATTTAAAAGTCTTTTATCAGTTTCGTTTTTCCAAATATACCAGTAATCGTTGTTATTTTCTATGGAAAGAGCTTCATACAAAGAATCATTTTCAAGCCAAAACGCATTTTCTTTTTTAAAATGCTCGAAATCTCTTAATAAATGAGATGGAAATAAGCCTTTGTGCTCTTTATGTTTAAAATTTTCCCAAGCCTCTTTTAGCGCTTCCGTTTGAGCATTAAATATGTATGAGTAGCAAGTTCTTCCGGTGTTTTGTTTCGGATTATTATTTACTACTTTTTCAAAAGTTTCTTCAGATAAAATGGAATCCCATTTTTTGTCTGTTAATTGTTTAAGGTCAATAAATAACGGATTCCCTGAAAAAATAGTACCGGTATATGGTGATGAATCAGAACTTTTTGTTTTACCAGCAGGTCCGAGCTGTAAAGCATTAAATATGCCGGATGCGTAGTCAATTAATGAGTGACCGGCTTTAGAATTATACGTTCCAAAACCTGTGTCTTCTCCTTCCATTGAAGGGAAACTGCTTCCATGGATAATTAAAGCTAAATTGTCTTTTCCTAAAACTTTAAGCGCTTCACTCACAAGTTTAGCGTCATTCTTTTTTGATGTTAAACAAACCATATTGCACTCCTTTTCTTCTTATGATTTAGAGTTTATCATTACAAAAGAGTGATTTCAATAAGATGTTAAGATAATGTTACCCTAGACACGGTTGAATTTTTGCAAAAACTAAACCTAAAATTCAGTTTGATAAATAGTTTGTTCAAAAATTTTTATTTACAGCTATACCCCTTGCAAAAACAGGAAAGCATGATATTATAAAAAATGTAAATATATATAATATAAGGAGAATAACTATTTCAAACGAAGATAGAATTGCAAGTAAAGGAAAAGATAAACCTTTAATAAATGAAAAAATAAGATTTAAAGAAGTAAGATTAATCGATGCTGACGGAAATAATGTAGGCGTTGTACCGACATCAAAAGCACTGCAGATGGCAGAAGATGCAGACTTAGATTTAGTTGTTATAAGCGCAAATCAAGCTCCTCCTGTTGCAAAGATTTTGAACTTCGGTAAATATAGGTACGAACTTGAAAAGAAGGCAAAAGAGGCTAAAAAGAAACAACATACCGTTGATATCAAAGAAGTAAAAGTTCGTTATAAAATTGACACACACGACTATGAAGTCAGATTGAAAAGTATAAGAAAATTCATTTCTCAGGGAAATAAGGTTAAACTTGTTGTAATGCTAAGAGGTCGTGAAATGCAGCATTCTAGCCTTGCAATAGATCTTGCAAACAGGTTCATCACGGATTTAGCTGAGGATTCTATTGTTATTGAGAAAAAACCAATGGTTGAAGGCAGAAATGTAACAGCATGGTTTGCACCTCAGGCAAGTTAGATTTATTTAAACATTTCTGATATTATATTCGCAACTTCTTGTGCAGAAAATTTATCAGATAATTTTTCTCTTACGTGACCGAGTTTTTGAATTATATCTGCTCTGTATTCTTTTTCATATAGTAAACGTTCTATTTCGAAACAGATATTATCGGATGTGAATTTTTGCTGAATCAGTTCCGGAACAATATCTTCACCTGTTACAATATTTGGCAAAGAAACTTTGTTTATACATCTGAATATTAAATATGCAATATACAAAATCCAAGGTCCTTTATATCCAATAATCATAGGAACTTGATACAATGATGCTTCAAGTGCAACTGTACCGGATGCAAGTATTAACGCATCAGACACGCTCAACAATGCCTGATTTTCACCTTTTATAATTTTAAATTTAGGATTTTTAATATATTTATCAAAAACATTGTCCTTTAAGTTTGGTGCATGGGAAATGCAAAATTGTATTTCAGGATGTTTTTGATGCAATTTTTCAGCTCCGCTTATTAAAGTTTTTGCCAGAAATTTTAATTCTAAAGGTCTTGAGCCCGGAAATATTGAAACCAGAGGTCTGTTTATATCAAGACCGTATTTGTTAAAAAACTCCTCTTTATTTGCCTTATCGGAAAGTTGTTTTATTAAAGGATGACCGCAAAAGTGAACATCTATACCGTATTGTCTATACATATCCTCTTCAAATGGAAATATACATAAAACTTTATCTATATATTTTTTTATTCCTTTTATACGCCATTTTCTGCTAGCCCAAACTTGAGGCGGTATATAATGAAACACTTTTATTCCCGTTCCTTTTAATCTCTTTGCAACACGCAAATTAAAAGTTCCGTAATCAATACACAATACCAAATCAGGCTTAAAATCCTTAATAATATAATCTGATACTTTTTTTTCCAATTGAAGATGGTCAATTATCATTTTTAAGCTTAATCCAAAGCCTGACATTTTAGAATGGTCGCAAAAAAGTTTTACTCCGGCTCTGCTTAAATTCTCACCGCCGATTCCTTCTATTTCTATATCAGGCATTTGCTCTTTTAATAATTCAGCAACCTTCCCTCCATGAATATCACCGGAGTATTCACCTGTAATAATAAAAACTTTCATTTTAATTGATTGCTCCACGTGTTTTTAAATTGTCGGATAGGTTATACCGCCATAACGACTATACCATGCTTATCAGCAAATTTTACAACTTCTTCTTTATCTACAATTATTGTTTCACCGGCTTCTACGGCAATTAAATCGGCCTTGTATTTTTTCATTGTTTTTAATGTTTTAAGTCCGATTGCAGGGATATCAAATCTTTTGTCTTGTGAGGGTTTTGCAACTTTTATAATTCTGGAATTTTTCTTTGCAATCTTACAACCCCTCTTAATACATTTATCGGTACCTTCAATTGCTTCGACAGCCATAATCATCTTATCTTTAATAACAACAGATTGACCAATGTCTAATTTACCTGTTTCTTTTGCAAGCCAATAGCCGTAATTTACATCATCAACCTGTTCTTGAGTAGGCTGTACCTTCCCTAAGACGCCTGACGGAATCATTAAATTTTTTATAAATAATGTTTGATCCAAAATTGTAATACCGATTTTTTCAAGCTCATCAATAAGCATCAGCATAACCTTGTCATCATTTAATCTGACCGCTTTTTTTATAAAATCTATAGCTTTAGAATCAAATTTTGGACGTTTCAGTATAATGGTTTTACTTACTTTTCCCAAAAATGTTAACTGTTTTATGCCTTCATCTTTTAAAACCTGTTCTATTTTTAGAGCTTCTCCCGGACAAAATGAATAAACTTTAGAACAATATTTTTTTAATTGCTTATAATTGTCATCCGATAGGGATATAGCTACTACATCAAAACCGTTTTCTTTTGCATATTGAGCCATTTTTACGGGTAATAAACCATCTCCCGCAATTAAACCTTGTTTTTGTTCTAAAACAACCGACATTTCTTCCTCCAAACTATTATTCAATAATACTATAAAATCGGTTAAATTGCGCTTTTACCAGTGTTTTTGTAAAGAATTGTAACAATTTAATAAATTTTTGTTATAAATCCTAAAGTTTTTGAAAATTGTGCCGATAACTATAATACAAAGGGAAAACGCAAGAAGCTAAGAAAATTAAAAAGGAATAGGGTATGTTAAACGTATCGACATCAATGGGATTTGAAAAATATGATATTTTAAGAAGTACAGCCAAAAATATTTTAAAAAATAATGGTGCTTCTACTGAAAAAGCAGCTGAAGTTTTGAAACAAACTCTTTTAGGAGAAACTGAAAACGCTATACAAGCGCAATCATCTGTATTAAAAGCTTCTACACAAATTACATTAAATAATTCTTTAAAAGAAACTTTAAAATACTTAAAAGCACATGCAAATGATAAAAGAAAAGAGCCTAAGTTCGGAGAATTGTGGGAAATATTAGGAACAACAAATGACAGTTCAGAAAAAAATCCTTATAATGATGAACTTGTAAATTTTGAAATAAGTAAAGGTATTGTAAATATTTTTGCAGCATAAAAAGATTACCTCCTTCTCGTATAAGTGGCGGCAGCAAGTATATTTTTACTTGCTGCCGTATAGTTTATACATGAACTTTTACAATAACCTTTTTCACATTTCTGTTTTCTATACTTTTTAATGCAGGTTTATGTGCATCATGCGGAAAGAATACGAAAAATTCACCTTCTTTAATTTTATAAAATTCTTCTTTAGTATTAATGCTTAAAAATTCTATATCTTTTTCTTTGTTATATTCTTCTGAGGTTTTACAGTTTGAATAATCAGTTACACCTGATAATTCTTCGCCTGATACCATATACTGTATATCAATATAATCTCTGTGAGCTTCATACGGAGCATCGTCTTTTGTCGTATAACTTTGCAGATTAGCATATATGTCTTTCGATATTTCATATCTTCCGTCAGGCAAGTTTTTTAAATCATTATTTTTTATCCATTCAAATCCCTTTTTTAAATTATCAGATAAATTATAATATGTATTTGCTCTTTTTATATTGTCTTTTATCATAGTATCTCCTTTTGTTTTTAAGAATATTATCCAATTATATATTATACCTAACTGCAAAAAAGAATTTATTTTAAAGACTTCGTTACAAAACTTAACAATACAATCTAAAAAAGGCAATTTCATGAATTAAAAAGACTTTATATACATGTAAGGTTACAAAAGGTTAGTTTAAAAGTTAGGTAGGTTTACTATGTTACTGGCGTTCTGGCAAGTCCAGCGATTAACTCGTGAAATAAATGACCTGGAAAGGGAAGAAATGCGTGTTCGCACAAGGTTGTCCCACTACCAGAAGTATGCCGGCAAACTTGGCAGTTCATCAATAATGACGATGGGCAATATAGCAGGTCTATCAGCAGAACTTATTCCAAGAGCTACAATGTTTGCTCAATATTCTAATCAGGCAAGTTCTATGAGTGCAATGCAGCAATTGCAATATTATAAAATGAGTGGTTTAGTTCCCTGGACAGGAAATCAAATGACCCAAATGCAATATGAAATGAGTGCTTTTGCAAGATTTAAAGAAGAGTCAATGAAAGCTCTTAAACAGCAGGAAGTCGATGCTATGTCTGAAATAGAAAAAGAAATAGAGCTTGAATTAAATGCAATAGAAGGTCAATTAAAGATGAAGAAAGCAATGAAAGAATCTTGTCAAAATCTGTTAAAAGAACAAGTTCAGGATTATGTTCCGAAGTTTGGACTCGGATAGGAGTAAACAAATGACAAACTTATAAAAAAATTAAAAACTCTAAAAACTATTAGTGTGTAGTAAATGTGAAGTGTATACCTATTAACTTAAAATTCCCCGCCTCTTATTAAGAGGCTTTTTATTTTTTAAATATTATTTTATTATTCTTTATGTTACAATTTGACTATGAATGAATTTATTTTACAAAACGGAATTAAAGTTTGCATAAAGCAAAATAAAAATACACCGAGAGTTGCACTAACTTTAAATATATCAATTAATAAGGAAGAGAAATATGCAGGCGAGTACTCTTTAATGAACAGACTTTTGTTAAAGGGAACTAAAAAGTATTCTTCCGAGGAACTAGCTAATATTTTAGATGAAAATGCAATAGAATTAAGCTCTGAGATGAAATCAGACTATTTAAGGATACGATTTACTTGTCTAAATGAGGATTTTGAACTTGCGCTATCTCTTCTAAGTGAGATTGTTTTGAATTCAACTTTTGAAGAAGCTGAAAAAGAAAAGGCAAAACTTAAGGGTGAATTAATGGCAGAATTAGATTCCGCAAAAGTCAAAGTATCTGATTTATTTACAAAAACTATATATAAGAATCATTTTTACGGGCATAGCTATACTATGATTCTTGATGAAATTGATAATATTACAAAAGATGATGTTATTAATGCTTATAAAACTATACTGGATACAGGAAGAAAATCTGTAGTTCTGGTCGGTGATGCAGAAGAAAACGGACTTCTTGAAAAGTATTTGGGACAATTGCCAAATGCAACAAATAATGAATCAGATATAACGGTTCCAAATATTCTAAAGAAGGATTATGTTGAACTTATAAAAGAAGATGCAAATCAGGCTCAGATTCTGCAAGGATGGAGAGTCGGAACCATAAATGATAAAGAATATCCGGTTTTAATGCTATTGAATATTATACTTGGAGCAAGCGGTCTTAGTTCGAGATTATTTTTGGAATTAAGAGAGAAAAAAGGGCTTGCATATACTGTTAGAACATCATATGAAACTCATTTAAAGTCTGCTGTTTTCAGTATTTATATTGGTACAGAACCTTCCAATATCCAAACTTCCATAGCCGGATTTAAAGAAGAGATAGAAAAAATAAAAAAAATTCCCGTTAGTGAAGAAGAATTACACAATGCAAAAAATAATCTTATAGGCAAGCAGCAATTCTTATCCGAAACAAATTCCCAACAGGCAAATATAATGGCATACTATTCAATTCTGGGGAAAGATTTTAATTATAGGGAATCGGTAATTGAACAAATTAAACAAGTAACTTCAGAAGACATTCAGGCTTGTGCAAATAAGTTCTTTACAGAAGATTATGTGCTTGCAATTATCAAACCGTAAAAGGCGGTCAATTTGTTATGAAAATAGAGAAATACGGAAAAATTGACTCACAAATCCTTGTAATCGGGTGCTTCCATGGAGATGAACCGCAGGGAAAATTTTTAATTGAAGAATATTTAAATAAAAAAAAGGATACAAGTATTTTATTTATACCATGTTTAAATAAATATGGAGTTGAACACAATATAAGAACAAATCATAACGGCGTTGATTTAAACAGAAATTTCCCTACAAAAAATTGGGAACTTTCCAAGAAAGATAATTTTTATGGTGGTCCCTCTCCTGCTAGTGAAAGTGAAACAAAGTTTATAATAGATATTGTTGAAAAAAATCAGCCAAAACTTATTCTGACACTGCACGCACCATATAAGGTAGTAAATTATGACGGCAATGCTCGTGATATTTCAGAAAAAATTTCACAAATAATAAAATATCCTGTTGAAGAATCTATTGGATATCCAACCCCAGGAAGTTTCGGGACTTGGGCGGGAATTGAAAAAAATATACCGGTAGTGACACTGGAACTTGATGAAGAAGTTGATGTAGAATTATTGAAGGAACCTGTTTTTAAAATATTTGAATTACTGGAAAATTATTAAGGATTTTTATGGAAGAAGATATAAAAAGAATTGTAGAAGAATGTAATCTGAAGCATATAGCAATAATTATGGACGGAAACAGAAGATGGGCAAAAGAACGCAATCTTCCCTCCGCAGTCGGTCATAAAAAAGGGGTTGATGCCTTAAAAGCAACAATGAGAGCTTTTGATGATTTTGGAATTAAATATTTAACGGTTTATGCATTTTCTACCGAAAATTGGAATCGAAAACCGGAAGAAGTAAATTTTCTGATGGATTTACTCGGACAAACATTAAAAAATGAACTTAAGGAAATGGATGAAAATAATGTCGTAATTTCATTTATAGGCGATACCACAAAGCTTAGTAACAAACTGCAAGAGATATTAGCTAATGCGGTTGAAACAACAAAAAATAATACAGGCGTGAATTTACAAATTGCATTTAACTATGGTTCAAGAGATGAAATTGTTAATGCCGTAAATAATATTATCTCTGAAGGCATAAATAATGTAACAGAAGAAACTATATCTTCGCATCTCTATACAAAAAATATTCCTGATCCTGATTTATTAATCAGAACAGGTGGAGAGATGAGGGTTTCAAATTATCTGTTATGGCAGATTGCATATTCTGAATTTATAGTTATTCCCGAATTTTGGCCGGAATTTGATAAAGATAAATTGTCAAAGTGTATTTTGGAATATAAAAACAGAAATAGAAGATTTGGAAAATAAAAAATTAAGAATCTCCTTGTAGCTCAGTTGGATAGAGCGTTGGTTTCCGAAGCCAAAGGTCGCGGGTTCAACTCCCGCCAAGGGGGTTTGATTACATAAATTATGTAAAATACAAAAATAAACTGCCTTGCAAATAGTGGTACATCGTTTTATAATTTTCTTGTCACAAATTTTATTAAAAGATTTATAGTTCGTTAAATAAGGAGTTTTGTATGAAAATATTATTTGCAGCAGGAGAAGTAGCACC
>CAMORE010000019.1 GCA_946623365.1 uncultured Acinetobacter sp. | reverse complement strand
GCACCGAGAGATGTTTTTGCAGAATCAGGAAGATCTTTCAGCGCCTCCGTATTGATTCTATAATAATAGCGGTCATCTTTGTCTATTACAAAATATCTGCTTATTTGTTCTTCCGTAAATCCATATGTTTTAACATTCGTCAGATTTGTTATATTAATTACACTTTTATGTACACAGTATTCACCTGACATAATATTTTCCATTAGACTTTGAATATCGTCTTCTGAATATTCTTCTGCAGAATGACTATTTATTAAGTCTCCTTTTACTATTTCAGTATTAATCGTGTATGTTGTAACACCGTTTTGAGTATTGGTCTTGAACAGTACAGCTAAATCTTTTTCGTTGAATCCTTTTTGTGTCCAATACTCTTTAGAATACTTCACCGGCTCTTCTTCCATATGTTCATCTGCATAAGCTTTTAACGCACCGAGAGATGTTTTTGCCGAATCAGGAAGGTCTTTCAGCGCCTCCGTATTGATTAAATAATCTGTACCATTAGTATTTTTAGTAAAGTATTTATCCAATTGAGCCTGCGTAAATCCATATGTATGTTGTTCCGGATTATCCGATACGACCAGAACATCTTTTTTAAGTGCAAAATGACCTTCAAAAATGTACTTCATTATGTTGTTCAAACCCTCTATCTGATTTTCTACAGGGGCAGTTGATGGCGCCCCTCCGATTATTGCATTATTGTATTGATACAGAGTTTGATTATTTACTTCCGTTTGAGTAAACAGTACTCCCATATCTATATCATTTAAGTTGCATTTAGTCTTCCAATACTCTTTAGAATACTCTACGACTTCATCATCATGAGTTGTTGATTCTATTTTTTGGTTAGTATATGAAGATATACTGCTAACATTGCTTAAAACATCTGTAAATTTTGCTTTAAATGCAGTTATGAAATTAGCCGGAGTATTCTGTTCTAATTCGCTTACTACTTCGTTCCAAAGATTGAATACAAGAGTTTCCATCCTATTTTCATAAGTTTCATTTTCAGCTCCTATATATTTTGCAAAAACAGGATAATTTTGGTATATAGCATCTGTTACTTGAGTTTTTATATGATTCCAAATAGTTGAAGTGTTTGAAGGAGAATTTGTAATAATACTTCCGTCTTCGGCCAAGCAAAGTTTTTCTATTTCTTCTTCGGCAAGGTTTTCGGGAATTGATAATGTATCAATAATACCTGCATTTATAAAGCCGGCATCCTTTTCCAGATATTGTGTTATATAATAAATAGTGTCTTTGTATGCCTTTGTGAACTCTACTACAGTACCAAATGTATCTACTAAATGTTGATTCATGGTATAAGTCATGTTCACACTATTATATAAAGTAAAATATCTGGTTTCTGATTCTGATATCCACTCTCCAATAAATTCGTCTGCTTTATCAGAATTTATATTTAGTTCACTTGGGTCTGTTAATATTTCTTTTAACTGTGCTATTGTATATGTCGTTACAGAATCGTCACCCTGACTTTCACCCTGAGTCGTTGGTACTGTTTTTTCTGTGGTATAGTTTCCTATTTCTGTCAGTCCGCCTTCAAGAACCGTTCTAAATTTATTCTCAAATTCATCTGCAAAATTCTTCGTAGAATCTTGTTCTATTGCGCCTACTACCTCATTCCAAATATTGAATACAAGATTTTCCATTTGTGTATCGTAATCTCCTGCACGAACTATATATTTTGCAAGCATAGGATAATTATCACGTATAAAGTTTGTTAGATTTGTTTTTATTTGATTCCAGATAGCATTATTTTCAACATCTTTTATAGTTTCGTCATCATTCAATTCAAGTTTTGTTATTTGTTGAGAATTGTTTATAGTTAATCTATTCAGTACACTGTCTAAATCGTTGCTTAAATAGTTACTTTTATAATAACCATCCGGGCTGATAAATGCATTTATAAATTCTTCTATTGTTTTGTACTCATTAGCTAAGTTATCTTGCATTTTATATTTTTGGTTAGTGTTATCTTTTGTAAAATATTTATTATTACCATTAAGTATTAATAGATTTGCATAAGTTTCAGCAGATGAAATACCTGTTTTTTCGTTCTCTTGTAAGCTATCAATTACAGTTTGTATAATACTCTCTAATTCATTTTTAGTGTATAAAGAATAACAAGAATGGTAGTTTCCTGCATTTCTGTTAATCGTCATTATAATTGCCCGCAACGCAGAGTCAGGATTTGACATTTTATCGATAAAGCATTTTAAGAAGCCTTGAGCAAAACCGCCAAGATAACATTTACCATCTTCAATATCTATGCCATAAGGAGATTGACCATTATCAAGAGTAATTGTTTGTTTCATGACATAAGTGACCAGTTCAGCTAACTTACCATTATTAAACATTATGTCATAGTCAGCCTGTTTTCCGTTATCTGCAAACCATTTTTCTATATAGTCTATAATATTATCAAACAGAGGTCTTAATTCTCCGTTTTCACCGATTGCACTATCAACCTGAGCTGACGAAGTACACCAATTAATCTGGACTTGACTTTCCAGTTTTTTAGTCGGATCTTCGTTACCTAAGAATTCTGAACCATTCGATGGGAATCCTGTTTGCAGCCAAGCGTACATCGGAAGTAATACACCATAAGTATTATCCAGTTCTTGCTTTTTATTGATACCTGTTTCATACAATTTTTTAACAAATGTATCTATTACTTCTTCTATTGTTAACGATGTTCCTTTATCTTTCAATGTAGCTTTTACATAATCAACGGCTTTATCATAAACATAATCAAGGATGGTTTTCTGTGTAGTTGTATCACCTTCTGTAACACTTATTTTTACTTTTGAAATATCTATATCATCAAAAATGCTCTTTAAAGCAGTTTGCACTGACGAATAGAGTTTAGAATGTGTAGTTTTATTTAATGTATTACTTATAGCGGTTTCTATTTCAGAAGCTGTAGTATACTTATCATTTTTTATTTCGCTTGTATCAATTTGATTCTTAAAGTTTTTAAATTGTGTTTGTGTCATTGTATCTGCTGTATCATATAAAGCTTTGCAGAAAGTATCAAATACAAACTTTGCAGTCGGGACTATTTCAGGAGTCTTACCTTCTTCAATTGCATTGTAATAATTCGTCTTTGCACTAGCATAATCTTTTGCAACGGTACTATATGCGCGGCTTAACAAAGTATCAAAGTTTACAGCATTAAAGAATGCACCGAACTCGGTCTTAAGATACGAGCGGATATCATTTATTACTTTATCACCTTCTGCATTACCGTTAGTGTTAGTTATAAAGTCCTCTAACCAATCTTTTACAGTCTGATTTTCTTCCAGAACTAATACACCATTTCCGTTATAACCTTCGGGCTTTTTAATATTTTCTTTAAATTCATTAACCAAATACTCGTTAACAATATTCTTCCATTTTGTTTCTAAAGCTGTTTTTACATCATCTGCTTTAAATTGCGTATTTTGTTTGCCGTCAGCGCTTATTACTTTATCAATTGCAGCTTTCTTAAGTTGAGCCGAATATTCTGTGAATTTATTTTCATCAGGCGTATGTCCTCTAAAATCATCACTATTAGCAGTATGACTTTCTATAAACTCATTATAAGCAGAGATTGCCTGATCATAATTTGTTAATATTGCACATAAATCCTGCGTTTGATTACCGTCTAAATCGATATCATATTGGAACTTTGTTTCTAACAAGTATTCCATTAAATCATTATCAATATTCGCCTTGTTAAGTACGTAATATAAATTTGTTTTTTCGCCATTTTCTTCTACACTTGCGATAGACGTAAAGTATTTATTAAGAAGTTCTTCGCTAATATTTCCTGATAAATAAACTGCATCAATAGTAAAGTTATTGCTAAACTCGCGTAAATCAACAGTGTATTGGCTTCCTTCGCTTGTATAATAAGTAATAATATTGCCTGTTATATAATACGGAACATTCTTAAAGATATCCATTCCTTTATTAGTTAATGAAAATACACCACTATTCTCGTTTATATACGTTAAACGATTTAAAACTAAATTATCAACAATTCCTTCAGCAGTCGATAATTTTTCTGCAATTTTATTAACTATTTCCAAAACACTTGTAGGTATATCATTACCTAATATTTGTTTTCCTTTATCATTCAGAATATAAAGCACTCCTGATGAACTGTTTTCATCAGACTTTGTAGCAACCGCATTAAAATACCTGCCTACAATTTCACCGTAGTTTTCTTTTATGTCATCTTTAAGATAGTATACAGGCTCTTGAGATTCTCTTATGGAATTAAGCAGCAAATTTGGTATTACATATGTGTTATTATTATAAGTTATATTAATCTCATTTTTGTCATAGTCAACATTAACTTTAATTCGTGCATTTATTTGCTGTAAATTTGCTCTTAAAGATGCAACCTTTGTAAATGGTGAATCATTTATTTTCCCATAGAAAAACGACTGTACTGATTTGAGAATTTCTTTTTCTGTAGTAGAGATATCACCAAAAGTTTGAGATTCTTCGTATTGATATTGTTTTATAGCTTCTATTATCTCTGATTTTTCTGAGGAAGCTGTAACACTATCTCCCAACACAGATAATTTAGTGGCATCTAAAATAAACATAAAACCGTTTGTTTCGCCATCTTTTGTCTCTGTTACACAAGTTTTGAAAAATTGTGATATTGTACTACTGTTTATGTCTAATAATTCTTCTTTAGAATAGATCTCTATACTTTTGCTAACACTTTTTGAATCAATTGTATAAATAACATCTTTATATGAAACGATTATGTTATTACCACTTTGTTTAACAGTAGCACCTATTTTAAGTGCTTCTATATGTTCTCTTAATACACGCCAATTTGATAATGATTTGTCTAAATACTCTTGGATGTATTTTTTGATTTGTGATAATTTATTGTCTTCTGATTCATTCTCTGTAACAGGAGTTGAGTCCTCAACTTCTTCAACTACCTCAACTTCCTTTCCATTTAGTGCGGCTAAAATCTCTGAAATCTTACTATTTGCATTTAAGCCTGCTTCTTTTAGCTTATTTATCGCAGCATCATTCAGCGAATACATAATTGCTTTACCGTCTTTTTTTACTGATTCTGCAAAATATTTATCCAAATTGTCTTCACTTAAACTGCTTAATGTATCACTTGAATATGTATTTAAGTCTTTATTTAATTCAATTTCATAGCTTTTTCCGTATAACGTGAATGTTGCTTTAAATTTATTAATATTGCCGTATTCATCTCTTTCTGACTTTATATTATAATTCTTGCAATTGTTATCTCTCAGAATTTGTGTTATTTCTGTTGACGAACCGGTTCCTTTATTTAATTGCGTCTGTATGTTTTCAACCAGACTTACTATCGGGGTTTTTTCTATTTTTACCGCATCTAATTTAACCAACAACGATTCTATACTCATGTTGTTTATCTCTTCATCCGAGAAACCGGCATTCTTGAGCTTATCCAAAGAATCTTTATTTAGAGCATAAAATATAGGTTCACCGTCTTGAGAAACAACAGTATCAAATATCTCGGACAATTTATCTGAATTAACCGATACCGTTACAGGTTCACCCTTAAATTCATTGTTTAATTCTTCCGTAGTAAATTCACGATTTATAAAGGTTGATGTATCATATATTTTGATATCCTGAGGAAGATCAACATTATATTTCATGCCGGCTAATTCAAAGGACAATTTTATGTATGTTAAATCATCTCCTGATTCATCACTGGTATAACTATCCTCTCTAACTTTGCAGTTTGTGCAATTATTTGCTTCAAGATATTTTAAAATCGATTCGGTAGAAATATCACTCTTGGAGCCTGCAAGCATTTCCTGTATTTTTGAAATAATTAATGTAATGTGTGTAGCAGGTGACTGATTTGAATATTTTTCGTCTTGAGTTTTCCTGAAAGTGCCACTAACGACCTCTACCAGCCTCTTGCTTACCATATTAATATCATAAACCCCTTTTATGTATTTAACGGCATCTTCGCCATAATATTCTTTTACAGCATTGTAATCAATAGAATATTTTCCATTATCACGTTTATTAAATATTTTATCAAACTTATCTCCCAAGGTATATTTAATAGTTTCCAAATCAGCTATTAAAAAAGATAGTTCTTCAAACAATCCATCTATAAATATTTGTAATGCTTTTTGGGGATCTTGAGCTTTTTGCATAAGCTCTAATATGATGTCGCCTTTTCGTGAAGAAAAGTTTCTTATTATTGCATTTGTATCAATAGCGTATTGTTGAAGAAATATATCATATACAAAATAGTTATCTATTATTTTTTTAGATAGTTTTTTTACATCTTTCAAATCATCTTCACTATACTTATAATTCAAAGTCATGCTGTTATCAGGTTTAACAAGTTCTATCCAAACAGTTATATCTTCTTCACCGTTATTATATGTAAAACGAATAATTCTTTTATTTTCATGCTCTATATCTATGCACATATATTTATTTAATCCGGGAACGCCGTCAATATCATATGTTTCTTGCTCAAAATTCATTGATTGCAATAAATTTATTAAATCAAAATACTGCTCTTCCGTAATATCGTTATCAGAACCCCAAAAATTTGCTAATTGATCGTTTAAAGATTTTAAATCAGAATCACTGATTAAACTATCATCTACATTGTCTACACGCTGATTATCAACTTCTTCTCCGCCAGCAACCTTACCCCTTTCATCTAATTGCAAGTCTTTCCAAAAACTTGTATTGTTGTGAAAGCTAAAATTATTATAGTTGCCGAATGTCATAGCTGTATTCTCCTCTGATTATTGAAAATTAAGTATTACTATTTCTGTTTTTGATTTGAAACTTATTTTTAATAAATCTTGTTTATTAATAATCATGCATTTTGCATCACCTATATAAAATACGGTTCTTTCTAACTGCACAGGCATAGTCTTGTCTAACAGGTCTTTTGCTTCCTTTAAGCTCTTTATCTGCTTAAAAGCTTCCAGCCTTGTTTTAAATTTATTTAGTTTTTCATTTTTAATTTGCTCGGGTGATTGTTGATATAGTACATTATAGTAATTCAGATTTTGAGGACTATGTTTTTGTCTGTCTTCGTTTTGTTTTTTATCGTCCATTTCTGTAATATCCTTTTGTACCATATGTATACCACTCTGTATTTTATCTTTGAAAAGACATAAAAATATAACTATACATGGTTATATAACGGCATTTTTTTTATAAACTTTAATATTAGAGCACTATTTGTTACAAAAATTTACATAATATGTACGAGGAAATTTTATTAATTATGTATATGATAAAAAAATGGCTCGTAAAACGAAAAAATCTATAGAAAAAGGTAAAGTCTTAAGTTTTGTATTTACATTTCTACTTATGATAACGGGACTGTATTATATAGGACTAAATTACGTTCCTAAAAAATGGTACGAAACTCAAACTATGATGCCAAGACAAGTTGAATCATATTATGTTAATCAATGGTGTACTTCTGACTTTGGAAGAAAAGAGGCTGTCTTGTGGGATATGACAAGGGTCGATTGCTTGACAAAAGACTATGCAATAGAATTTGATTTTGCAAAAAAATGGGCTGAGAGCATAGGACAATCTCTTTATTATTCTAAAATGACAGGAAAAGCACCTGCTGTAGTATTAATTCTTACATCGCTTAATGATTATCATTATGTTAAAAGAGTTGAGCGTTTGGATAACGGGATAAAAATATTTTTAATAAAAGCATTTTAAAGAGTTCCATTACTCTCATTTTCATCCGGCACTTGTTGAATATCAAGTTTTGATAATTCTCTTGATGCTTTTGCAAATTCTAATGACCCGGGAGGTGTAGTAACCCCGAGAGAACCTACAAAACCTACAGCGAGACCTGCAATGGTACCTGCTACGGCTCCAAGTATTTTCTTTGTTACAGAAGTCGACTTTCTTAATATTAATAACGGAATTCCTATACCTACGAGTCCGCTAGCGCCAATAATACCTTGTGTAATTTTTCGTCTTTTATTGATACTTTCTTCCGAAGAATTTGCGGCAACGTATGCCTCTATTTTAGGTGCACTCTTTAAAATTTCCTTGTATGAAGCTTCAAAAGTATCAACATCCTCCATTGGAATTGAAAATTTCCCCGCATATTTACCTTCTGAATCTGTTACGCTGTACAAAGCTCTATTATTTGGACTTTCGCCAATACGTTCAATATTTCCGTAGGGATTATTTTTTAAATTTACAGAAAACGAATTTACCATATCAGACACCTTCACACAAATCCATTATAAGTTTAAAAACACCAAAATTCAAGAATTTGCTATTATATTAATCTTTGTTAAGATATTTTTACATAATAAGTTTGCGATGAAACCGGAAAAACGACAATTTTTTGAAGTTTATTCACAAACTCTAAAAATTATTTTTAAGTATGAGTTATTTTATTCAATTTAGTGAATATCAACGGATAAATAAATGTTACAGAAAAACCTGTTATAAACATTAATGAGGTACCAATCCTTATATCTATAATATTCATGATAATTTGCTGTAATATACACTTCAGAAGAAGCAATACAAATACGGTTCCAATAACACCAATTAAGATTCTTCTTTTTACAGACACTGTTTTGGGATCAAACGGACAAAATCTTCTGCATAAAAAAGCTCCGTTAATAATACCCAATGAATATCCGTATACTACAACAGTTACATATTTGAGTTTATCAGGATTAACTAAAAGTTCTCCTGAAATATAATCTATTCTGTATGTATTAAAACAATAAATATAGATAACTGCCAGAATCACCAATACATCGACAATTCCCGCTAAATATAAATATCTGTTTTTTTCTTTTTCTGCCCAATTAATTATTGAATTAGTACAAAATATCAAAAATAATCCTATAATAAAACCGCACACAACATCTTGCGGAGTATGAACTCCGAGCCAGAGCCTTGAAAAACCAACCAGTAAAACAAGTGCAATTAAAAGTAAGCAAACAAATATTTTTTTCCTTAAAAGAAAAGCTGTACCACCTAATACAGAAGAACTCATTGCAGAATGTCCGCTTGGGAAGGAGTAACCTTTCGCAAACGGAACCGCTAACTCTGACGGATGAATTCTGCTATCAAGTACCCATGGACGGTAAACGCATGCCAGCATTTTGAAAAAGTGCGCTAAAAAAGCATTAAAACTTTCTAACGAAAATAAATATATTCCCGCTCTATAATCTATACACCAATACGTAATTGCACAAATTAACGTCGGAAGCCAAAATTCTCCAAAAACGGTAATTGATAAAAAGAATTTATCTATAATATCCGGTTGACCGATTCTTATATTTTGTAAAAAAAGCAAAAAGTCTGTTTGCGGATTTATCCACGCAGGACAAGATAAACAATCTAACATACTACCTCCAATAAAACATTATTCTGCAATAAATTCGTAACTTTGTTTTTTAATTTCTTGTTGTGATGCAGGCTGTGATTGGATAGTTCTCGTAAGAGTATTCGAAAAATCCGAAAGATTATTTACGTTATATAAATGTCCGCCTGTTGTTGATGCAAGACAGATTAAAGACTTCGAATAAGATGAAGCCAATACTACATCAATATGTATGTCGGAACGTTTTTTCATCAAGTTTCTGGCAAAAGCACATGGATCCCCTCCGCAATTTTCGCCACCATCAGTAATTAAAATTATTTTTTTAGGAGTCGTTGTATCCAAGCTAGCAAAGTCTTGATAAGCCGCTCTATCAAGAGCATACACAAGAGGTGTTGCACCTCCTATATCAACTGAGTTCATTCCTGCCAGAATAGAATTAGAGTTCGCACTAATAATTGGAGAAACCTGTTTTGTTGCGCTGCAAGCACCTTTTGTTGTTCCAATCGGACTTCTTTCTGTTACAATGGTAAATTTATTTCCGTTTTTAACTATCTTTTTTACATCCTGAAGAGTATGAATGCTTGCAGGATTATATCCGTCGCCATCATGTCCGAAAACTCTGAAACCAACTTTTGTTGAAGCGGGGATTTGTGCCATAATTGCAGACATTGAGCGCTTTGCTGCAGCAATCCAATTTGACATACTTCCCGAAAAATCCATTACAATTTCAATTGTATCAACCGGAGTTTTGTTAACCTGATTATTTGAAACATAATTATTCATCATGTAATTGTTATAGTAATTCTGATTTACAGAATTAGCAGGTGATGTTACGGTTTGTCCTGCCTGATTCTTTACTGTACCTGATTTATTTATCGTGTATTTAGCTGCAAAAACTGCTCCTGTAGCTATAAGCGAACACAAAACACTCGTTAAAATCATTTTTTTCATACTCTTTAACTCCTATCTGTTAATATTATACAACAGATTATACAAATTATAGTGTTTATAGTAATATAGACTCATAAACAGTAAAGGAGAGTTAATTATGTTAACAAAAAGTTCATCATTAAAAACTATTTTTACAGGTGTGGATTTTTCTAAGTATGAATCAAAAACATCTGAATTTGTAAATGAGTTCTCAAAAAGAGCAAATAAAGAAGGTAAATTTTTAAACTGGGTGGATTTACCTAAATTTCAATTAACAAGACTTGATGATTTATATTCTATGGCTGAAAAACTAAAATCTCAAACAGGAGCGTCTAAACTCAGCGTAATGGGTATTGGCGGTTCTAAACATACCGTAGAACATATGCTTGGAATTAACGGTCTAAATCTATGCGGAGAAACAGTTTTATTTTATTCCGATGTTGACTCAATAAGCTGGGAAAGATATTTATCAAAATTAGGTGATGTTTTGTCATCAAACTATTTAATCGCATCAAAATCAGGCTCTACTTTTGAAACAAAAGACGGATTTTTAAGAATTTTACACCTTGTAAAAGATGCATATATTGCAAAAGGTTTATCTGAAGCAGAGGCTGAAAAATCTGCTGCGAAACACTTTATTGCAGTAACGGACAAAAACTCGGAAAAGAGCGAACTCAGAAGAACTTCTATAGAGCAGAACTGGCTCGGAGATTTATTTATACATGATGATGTTGGCGGCCGTTTCTCAGCATTTGATGACCACGCATTATTTACGCTTGCGTTTGCCGGTATGAAAAAAGAAGATATGGCTTCTATGCTAAGAAGCGCACAAGAAATTTCTTCTCTTTCTTTAACAGCTGACTTAGATTTGAATGATGCATTAAAAGAAGGTATTTTTTGGGCAAATGCTAAGTTAAACGGAATAACCGCATCTGTTCATCAATATATGGGTTCAATGTTTGAAAACACAGTATACTGGCATGCTCAAATGCAAAACGAGTCACAAAAAGATACATTAAAACAAATAGCTAAGGTTCCTGACGCAATGCACCACTCTGCAGAAGCTCATTTTAATCCAGCAAACAAACTTGTATTTGCACTTACGGTTCCGTCTGATAACGGAGTCTGCAAATCTAATGCAGAAGCATATATCGGAGCACTGTCAAAATCATATGAAGTTACAGGAGCATTCTTCATGGAAACTGTTGAAACTTCTAAACTTGGTTTGACCCCTGAAGCAGCCGGAGCTTTAACACAGCTCAGAGCATTTGCAACATGTTATCAGGAAATCGTTGAAGCAGTTATGCAAAATAAAGAACTTCCTGAAGTTTTAGACAGCGTTCTTCAACCACACGTTGAATTCTATAAAAAGAATTTAAAAGGCGGAGTTGTCATTCCGGGAAGAATAGGATAAAAAATATTTTTTATAAAAGAGAGCGGCCTTGAAAATTTTACATTCAAGCCGCTCTCTTTTTTATTATTTATAATTAGTTTTAACTTTCAATGATTTTATTTAGGCATTTATACGCGAGTTTTCGCAAAATAAATTTGAATTATTGGTCATTAGGTTATTCTGAGGCATTGCTTGCAGAAGAATCATGCTGTTGCATTTATGCAACTTGTATTAAAAATACTCAGCCTTATCTGTCAAAACATTGTAACTAATAGTTAACAAAATATAATTAAAAGTTTTGAAAATTATATTACAAAGCTTCAAGTGCTGCAATTTTCATAAGTTTTGCATCCGGAACTTTTCCTGTCCAAATCTCTATTGCCCGCTCTGCCTGATAAATTAGCATATCAAGTCCGCCAATTGTTTTAAAACCTCTTTTTTCAGCTTCTTTTAAAAGAATGGTTTTAGAAGGATTGTAAACAATATCATAAACTATAGCATCAGATTTAAGTGTATCAAAGTCCTTATATTCTAATGCCATTTGATCTGCCATATATCCTTTCATCCCGATAGGAGTGGCATTTACGAGAATAGAGGTATTTTCCAGACTTCTCATATTTTGTATTTGGTATACATTAAATTCAATGTTAGGGAACTTTGAACGTACATAATTTAGTGTCTGGTGTGAATTAATTATATTTCTTGTGTAAAAATCAATATTTTTAATACCTCTTTCTGCCAATCCGACAACAGCAGCTCTGGCAGCTCCGCCTGTTCCTAATATTCCTGCGGTTTTCCCGATTAGGTCAATATCCGCAGGTATAGCTTTTTTAAAACCGTATATATCGGTATTATATCCGTAGAATTCTTTATTTTCCGTTACTTTAACTGTGTTTACGCATCCTGCAACATTCGCATAATCATCAATATCTGTTAGAAATAATGACATAGGGACTTTTAAAGGAATTGTTACATTAAAACCCTGATATCCGTTTGTTTTAATATATTTTATTCTGTCAACCAAATCTTCTGCAGGCGTTTCCATAACATCATATTGAACTTCTTCTCCGATACTGTTCAATCCTGCTTTTTGAATAACCGCAGAAATAGAATGACCTAAAGGATATCCGATAATGCCCAGTTTATACATAACGTCCTCTCTTAATGATTTATATGAATATGTTTGCATACCTATTTTATAATAATTTTGAATAAGTGTCTATTACGTATTTGAGAAATAATTAAATTATTAGATATTAAATTTTTAAATAGACCATATGGTCTATTGCAGCAGTACTAAATTTAATCCCCTGATTGATGGCATGGGCATGCCAATCCTGTAAACTAAAATTAAGGGAGAGAGAGTATACTATTATGAAGAAAATATTGTTGTTTTTTGGTTTATTGTTTTCAATATTAACGGTTTGCGCAGAAGAAAATGTTTTGCAAACGATAGAAATTGTACCGGTCAAAGATACATATAACATAGTTTTAACAGCAGATAAGTCTGTTGATGTAAAAAAAGTTGTTCAAGCTCCGAATAAAATTACTTTAAATATGAAAGGTATAAGAGCGTCAAAGACTTTGAACACTGTTTATAATAATGTTTCAAATGTAGATACAGTAATGGTAGAAAATACAGGTAACGGAGTGAGCGTATTTTTTCAAGCAGAAAATGCTGAGGGTGCAAGTGTAGCATTTGATTCCGTAATGCCTATTTCAAAATCAAAATCTATAAATTCAGAAAAACAGCAAGTTAAGTTAAATAGCCCGATTGAAAGTTATGCTCCTATCTATAGAGAAGATATGGCAAAAGAAAAAACTTCATCTTTGTTTAACAAACTTACGCAGAAAACGTCATCTGTAAACACAGAATTACAGGATACAGTGAACGATACTTCAGAAACATTAAATAAATTTTTCTCATACGGTTTAATCGGTCTGCTTGCATTTGGTGTAATAAGATTGTTTAAACGCAAAGAACCAGATATGAAGATAGGTTTAAGCCAAGGAATGAAAGAAAGAGAAATAGAAATGTATCAAGGTGCGTCTCCTCTTAATAATTCTTTCACCGGTGCAGAAAAACCCTTTACAACTGTTAATTATGGCTTAAATGCCTATAAGAAGGAAAATGAAAATCCTTATGAATCAGCTCCGATTCATAACCCGAGACTGCAGCAATATGTAAGTCCTCTTGCAAGAGCACAAATGAAAATGCAAGCAGCTTCTCAGTATTCAAGACCATCATCTGTAGCAACGGCACCTGTTCAACCGGCTGTAAAAAAACATACAACACCGGTTAATACAGCTCCTGTAAATCAAGGAAATCCGAATATTGATAACTTAAAATTCTTAGAATCAATGACTGCAATATATGAAAAGAGCGGCAGACACGATTTAGCGCAAGGTTTAAAGGCAAGTTTATCAAAGAACAGCATAAAATAAATGAAGAAAAGAGAAGAGGGAGCGGTTTAAGAAAATTCTTAAACCGCTTTTGTTATAAAAATTTAACCTAAAAATAAACTGGATTTTAAATTTGCTACAATGGAGCTTTGTTATATAATAAAGATATGAATAAATTCAGATTTTTAACATCGGGAGAAAGTCATGGAAAATGTCTTACTGCAATTATAGAAGGCATTCCATCAGGTTTTAGGATAAAAACTTCCATCATAAATGAAGATTTAGCACGCCGTCAAGTCGGATATGGCAGAGGCGGAAGGATGAAAATCGAAAATGATACAGTGGAAATTAAATCAGGTGTCAGATTCGGAAAAACTACAGGTGCTCCTATTTGTTTAGAAGTAAAAAATAAAGATTTTGAAAATTGGCAGGATGTTATGAATGTTGAACATCTTGATTATCCTGCACAAGATACGATAAGAAAAATTGAAGAAAAATCTTTTACAACAGTACGCCCGGGGCATGCTGATTATGCAGGTGCAATAAAATACAATTTTACTGATTTAAGAGATGTTCTTGAACGTTCAAGTGCCAGAAAAACTGCAATAGAAGTTGCTGTAGGTTCCGTTGCCAAGCAAATTTTAAAAGAATTTGGAATAATGGGATTTTCTCACGTTATACAAATCGGTAAAGTAAAACTCGATTTTTATCCGAAGACTTACACGTTAATAAAAGAAAAAGCTGAAAAATCCGATGTCAGATGTGCAGATGATTTAACCGCTGACAGAATGAGAAATGCAATAGATGAAGCATCTGAAGCCGGAGATACTCTTGGCGGTAAATTTGAAGTAATATACGGGAATTTACCTGTAGGATTAGGTTCTTATGTGCATTGGGACAGAGCTTTAGACGGCAGAATCGCTCAAGCTGTAATGAGTATTCCTGCCGTAAAAGCGGTAGAAGTCGGTGCAGGAGTTGATTCTGCTTATCTTAAAGGTTCTCAAATGCATGATGAGTTATTTGTAAAACATAAAAGTGTTTATAGAAATACCAATAATGCAGGGGGTCTTGAAGGCGGAATGACAAACGGTGAAACTCTTGTAATCAAGGGTACTATGAAAGCGATTCCTACAATGAAAAAATCGCTTGCAACTATTGATATAAAAGATAAAACTCCTGCAAGTGCACATTTTGAACGCTCTGACACTTGCGCTGTTCCTGCTTGTGCCGTTGTTGCCGAAGCCAGAATTGCGATTATATTAGCTGATGCTTTATTAGAAAAACTTGGCGGGGATAATTATTCAGAAATAAAGAAAAACGCTGAAAAATTGTTTAATTAACTGCGGGTAATGTAATTTTATAAATTATCATGAGCTGAAGTAACAACATCTTCAATACTTATTTTTGCGGTATTTTCTTTATTCGTACCAAACCATACAAGATATTCGATATTTCCGGCAGGACCTTTTATGGATGAATATGTGAGCCCGTAGATTGAATAATCAAGGCTTTCTATGCACCGAATGACATTTTCTATTACCATATTATGTGTTTTTTTATCTTTTACGACTCCGCCTTTTTCTACAAGCTCTTTCCCTGCTTCAAATTGCGGTTTTATTAAACAAATCATTTCATGAAAATCTTGTTTCATTAAAGTTTTTAAATTAGGCAATACTTTTTCTAAAGAGATAAAAGATAAATCAGATACCAATAAATCTGCCGGCGTGTCGTTTTCTCCATAAATATCTTCATATGAGCAAATTTTTAAATTGGTTTTTTCTATTGTTTTAACTTGTTCTGAGCTTCTTATTTTCCAGTCCAGCTGACCATACCCGACATCAACTGCATATACAAATTTTGCGCCGTTTTGTAATAAACAATCCGTAAAACCTCCGGTAGAAGCTCCCGCATCAAGACAGATTCTGTCTTTTGGTGAAAAATCAAATGCATCCAGTGCTTTTTTTAGCTTGAAACCGCCTCTTGAAACATAAGGCATTGTTTTAACCTTAAAATCGTATTCTTTAGATGGATCAAGCTGATAACCCGCTTTTGTAATTACTTCCGTACCAATCATTACATTCCCTGCCAGAATTGCAGATGAAGCTTTGCTCTTATTTTCAAAATAGCCTAAATCAACTAATATTTTGTCTAATCGTTCTTTTTTCAAATTCTAAAAAACCTCTCTGCATTACTTGTAGTAATATCGACTAATTCGTCATACGGCATTTCTCTTATTTTTGCAATTTCTTCAGCAACATACCTGACATATGCAGGTTTATTCTGCTTCCCTCTGAACGGAACAGGCGTTAAATACGGAGAATCCGTTTCAAGCACAAGTCTGTCTAAAGGTACTTCTTTTGCAACATCTTTCATTTTGACTGCATTTTTAAACGTTACAACACCGCCGATTGCAATATACCATCCCTCTTTTACACATTCTTTCATAAATTCGACACTTCCTGAAAAGCAATGGAAAAGGACACCGTTTTGCGGTTTCTCTTCTTTTAAAATATCAAAGCAGGGTTTGTGCGCTTCTCTATCGTGGATAACTATCGGTAAGTCAAGTCGATTAGCCATCTGTATTTGTTTTCTGAATATTTCCTGCTGCAAATCTACAAAAGACTTGTCCCAATAATAATCAAGTCCTATTTCTCCTACAGCAACAATTTTAGAATCCGATTTTGCAATCTCTTCCATTTTTGATTCGAATTCCGAAGTGTAAGTCTTCGCTTCACTCGGAAAAAGCCCAATCATACCGTATATATTTTCGTTCTCTTTTGATAATTCAGCAACTTTGTCCTGTGTTGCAATCTCAACTGCAGGAATAATAGCTTTTTTCACGTTAAATTCCCGCATATCGGATAAAACATCCGACAATGAAGTCTCTTCATTAAGAAGCATATCAATATGAGCGTGGGTATCAATCAAATAATCTTTCATAAGTTTGATTATATCATAAATTAAAGTGCTTATATATTTTAATTCTCTTGAATTTAATAAGCATTCACCATAAAATACTGGTATGGAAAAATTAGCGGATTGTAAGGAGATTATACATAATTGTTCTAAATGCGGACTTTGTCAGTCAGTTTGTCCTATTTACAAAATAACGGGAAATGACTGTAGTGTTTCAAGAGGACAATTTATTATGCTAAAAGGCTTAATAAAAGGCGATTTGAAGATGTCTAAGACTATAAACCGCTATTTGGATTTATGCTTGAAATGCGGCGCTTGTTCAAAGTTTTGTCCAAGCGGAATTGATGTTGTGGATGTAATTACTCTGGCTAAAGCAGAATATTTCAAACAGCATTTTTTTGAAAAAATCATATCTTTATTTCAAAAATTTTGCCTTTCAGGACTTTATACAATAAAAAAAATTATCCCAAAGAAAAAAAGTGAAACATTTGAAAAAAAAGTTATATATTTTGCCGGCTGCGGAGAATGTGTAGGGGTAAATGTAGGGGTAAATGCAGGGGTAAATGGGGTAAATGGGGTAAATGGTATTGTTAAAATAATGAATTCTTTAGGGGTAGAAGTTATCACTCCCGATTTTCATTGCTGCGGAATCCCCTTTTTCTCAAGAGGTGATATTGATAATTTTAAAGAGCATATGAATTATTTTTATAACGTTTTGAATAAATACGGTGATTATGAAATAGTAACAACTTGTGCAAGTTGTGAAATGGTTTTAAAATCTTATTCAAAATGGGGCGGGAAAGAAATCAAAGTCAAAAATATTTTTGAATACATAAGAGAAAATAATTTGACATTTGAGTTAAAAGAGCCATTAAAAGTCACTTTTCACAAGCCTTGTCATATTAACAATTACGACGATATTAAATGGATTTTAGATAATACAAAAAATCTTGAATATATTGAGATGGCAGACTTTGATAAATGCTGTGGATTGAATGGCGTTACAAAATTATCTGAGTATAAAATTTTATCAAAATTATATAAAGAAAAACATGATAGCATCATAAAAACTAATGCAAAAATTGTATTAACTTCGTGTGTAGGCTGCAAAATTGCGTTATCTTTGTTTTCATTTGCTAAATACAAGGTCATGAATTTAACAGAATTTTTTGTTTCTAAGACTAAATAAAGCATTGTCTGATAAATAAATTTTCAAGGATGACTATATCTAATTATTTAACATGTATATCAATGGTAAGTATTGTTTCTTTTACTGTAACATTGTATACAGTTACAGTAATTTTTCATAGATTTCTATAAGTTTTGGCATAATTTTATCTTGACCTTCCATTGAATCTAAAGATTTTAGAAATGGATACTTTCTGATTTTTTGCCAATCTACGGCAGAAGGAACAGTGTCAAGCATATACTCTAAATAAATATCACGAAGTTCGGTTTTGTTACCTTTTTTGATAAGCGTTTCGTAGGGAAGATCATTCAAGTAAAGTCTTAACTTCCCATCTTTTAATGCAAGATTAAATGAATCATAACCGAGATGAACGTTATTCTCAACAATAATTTTTACATCTTTTACTAAATCTCCGAATATTTGTTCAATATTTTCTTCTTTTATTTGGTTTAAATCATAATATTTGCTTAAGTCATCGTTGGGATTTTTCTTGTCAAAAATTTTAAAACTGTGTTTATCATATGGTTTAGAAATAAGTGCAGGTATTTTATATCCGTCTGCTTCAATCGGAACAATTTTACAATAATCATTTGTTAATAGCCCCATCTTTTTTAAAGCAATTGTATTTTGTGGTTCATTCATTACTCCGGCCCATCCTTGGTGAGGAAGTAATACACAAATTTCTTCTCCGTCTAAATTGACTTTATAAGCACACTTACTCCCGCCTCCATCTATCCATCTGCCGGTAACTTTTTGACCATTTATTACCATGTCTACTTTGCTGTCATTAGCAGAAAACGCTCTCATTTTACATTTACCGCTAAGTATCATATCAACAGCCTCTTCTTTAGACATAGATTTTGTAAGCCCGATACTTGTCTTAACAGGTTGAGTCACGTACTTCAGTATGCCTTGCGGAGCAGCAGGCTTTGTTTCAATCATACGTTTCCCGCAAAGATTTACAAATTCTGTTATTTTTATACCGTTCATTCCCATATTTGCCCTTTAAATCTTACATATATTTATAAAGTATTTTCTTTATATAAAATTGCTTTTTAAGACAAATATATTAAGAATTTTAAATTTACTTTTTAAAGAATTGTTTTAAGTATTGTCCTGTATAAGACTTGGGATTGCTTGCAACTTCACGAGGAGTTCCGCATGCAACAACTTCTCCGCCTGCCTCCCCGCCTTCCGGTCCAAGGTCAATTATATAATCGGCAACTTTAATTAAATCTAGATTATGTTCAATAATCAGTATTGTATTTCCGTTATCAGCCAGCTGCTGAATAATTTTAATAAGTTTATCCAAATCATACCAATGCAAGCCTGTCGTAGGCTCGTCCAAAAGATACAATGTCTTACCAGTGGCACGTTTGTTTAATTCTGATGCAAGTTTTATTCTTTGCGCTTCTCCTCCTGATAAAGTAGTTGCACTTTGTCCGAGTTTTATATAGTCTAAACCCACATCATTAAGTGTTTTTAACTTGTTTGCAATTTGAGGTATATTTTCAAAAAATTCATAAGCCTCTTTTACGCTCATTTCAAGAACATCAGATATTGTTTTTCCTTTATACTTTACTTCTAATGTTTCATTATTATATCGTTTGCCTTTGCATATATCACATTTAACGTATACATCCGATAAAAAATTCATCTCAATTTTTAATACACCATCTCCCTGACAAGCTTCGCATCTTCCGCCTTTAACATTAAAACTGAATCTTCCCGGTTTATAACCACGCATTTTAGCTTCATTTGTTTTTGCAAAAAGCTCTCTTATCGGCGTAAATACATCGGTATATGTTGCAGGATTTGAACGCGGAGTTCTTCCGATAGGTGACTGATCAATATCAATAATTTTATCTAAATTTTCAAAACCTAAAATCTCGTCTACACCTTGTGGTTTTGGTTTATTTTTACGTAATTTATGAAGTGCGTATTCATAAATAAGATCTTGCATTAATGTGGATTTTCCCGAGCCCGATACACCTGTTAATACTACAATTTTGCCTAAAGGTATATCTAAATCTATATTTTTCAAGTTATTTCTAAATGCATTTCTTATTTGCAAAAAGTTTCCGCTGCCTTCTCTTGTTTTTTTAGGAACAGGTATACTTAATTCTCCGCTCAAGTATTTTCCTGTAATAGATTCCGCAGAAGATATAATATCATTAACCCCGCCTTGAGCTATAACGGTTCCACCGTTCACGCCTGCTTTTGGTCCTATATCTACAATATAATCGGCATTTCTTATTGTATCTTCATCGTGCTCAACAACAATCAAAGAATTTCCCATATTTCTAAGCTTCATAAGAGTTTTTATAAGCCTGTCGTTATCTCTTTGATGCAGACCTATCGATGGTTCATCCAAAACATATAGTACCCCTGACAGACCGCTTCCTATTTGGGTAGCAAGCCTTATACGCTGAGCTTCACCCCCTGATAATGTTCCTGATGTTCTTGACAGATTTAGATAATTTAAGCCTACATCGCATAAAAATTTTAACCTTGCTCTTAATTCATCAAGGATTTGTTTACCTATTTTCATCTGAAAATCAGTTAAAGATAAATACAAATCGGTAGTAAACTCCAAAGCCTTATCAATCGGCATCATACAGAACTCATGGATATTTACTCCGTTAATTCTTACTGCGAGAGGAAATGGCTTCAATCTGGCTCCGTTACATGCTTCACAAGGTGTAGTCACCATGTATTTTTCAATCTCTGTTTTCCAATACTCGCTTTCAATATTATAGTGTTTCATTAAAAACGGTATTACGCCGATAAATTTTTGCAATGAATTTCTGTATCTGTGACTTCCGAATTCTCTGATTCTCATCGGAATTCTATCCTCAGAACCATACAATATAATGTCCTGATGCTCTTGCGGCATATCCTGAAATGGAATATCATAATCCATTTTGTATGCAAGTTTTACGGCTGATAAAACATCATCATAATATGAAGTTGCAGACTTACTCCAAGGATAAATCGCACCTTCATTAATAGACTTAGTTCTATCCGGCACAACAAGATTAGGATCAATTTTAAAATCGAAACCCAATCCGTCACACTTCGGGCAAGCACCATAAGGTGCGTTAAAAGAGAATATTCTCGGAGTTAATTCCTCAAAACTCAAGTTACAATCGGGACAAGCAAGCTTTTCGCTATAGATAATTTCTTCCCCGCCGACAACATCTATATTAGTTACCCCATCTGCTTTTTTTAGTGCTATCTGAACGGAATCGGCAATTCTTGAGCGAGCTTCCGGCTTAACCACGACTCTGTCTATAACTACAGATATTGTATGAGCTTTGGTCTTTGCAAGTTTTATTTCATCTTCATCAAGATTATAAACTTCTCCGTCAACTTTAACCCTTACAAAACCTTCCTGTCTGAGTTCTTCAAACAGCGACTGGAATTCACCCTTTTTACCTTTTGCCAGAGGCGCAAGGATTTGGATTTTCGTTCCGACAGGTAATCTCAAAATGCTGTCTACAATTTCATCTATTGTTTGCGGTTTTATGGGTTTTCCGCAATGCGGACAATACGGA
>CAMORE010000018.1 GCA_946623365.1 uncultured Acinetobacter sp. | reverse complement strand
GCTCGGTGTTTCTCTCCTCTTTTTGCTACTTTTTCTCCTCTCTTTACCCCCGAAACAAAGAGAGGAGAAAAAGTAGATATAATATGAGTTTTTGAATAAATGCAACAAAATATGTTTTTTGTTGCATTTGTGTAACTAAACTTTTCATTTTAAATGTTAATTTTTGTAACAATTTATACAAAAAATCTAAAGAAAATCCCTTTTATGCCGATAAATATATAGTATAAAAGTAAGAAAAAAGATTATGTTAGGCATAAGATGGGTTTTGAAATAGAAAAAACTGCTGAAGAAAATCAGCAAAAAATAATAAATAATAATGTTGTCGAAAATTCTACAGAAAATGTTAATGATTTTGACACAAAACTTACTAATGCCGAAAATGAATATTTAACATACAATTTATCAGGAGAAGCTCAAGCTCAGGGATTTACTGAATATGACGGAGAACAGCTCTTAAACGGATTATCCGGTAATAATCAATATAATCAGGAACAATTTGTAAAATCAGATAATAATATACTGAATGCAGAAAACTTTTCCAATATTGAAGCAAGTTCCGCAGATACACAAGTTAATCAGCAAGATTCTCCTGCATCTGAAATTCTTGATTATGATAATACTGCTGTTTTATCTGATATAGACAATAACAACAATGAGTATTTGCCTTTTAAACAATATATAGCGAACATAAAATCCGTTACTAATCAGGAAGAACTTTTAATAATTCAAAACCAAATTAATAACACTCCTTATTCACAAGCGGAAAAAGAAGTTCTCAAAAATGAATGTATTAAACAACAAGGTATAATACAAAATTCTGAATTAAAAAATAATTACGGCTTAACAAAATCAAATCAAGAAAATACTGAAATTAAAGAGAATCCTGTACCGGCTTTTGATGAGGAACGTCAGAAATCTGCTGCCTCATTTGAATTGTCAAAATTTTGCACTAATTCTTCTCAAAGAGAATTTGTAAGATTTATACTTGGCGACAAACGTTTATTTTTATGTGTAAATAAACAAACTCTAAAGTTATTTGAGAAACTCATATCAGGCTGTCAAAATAAAGAATTCTTAAATGCTAAAATTTCATTTCTTAAAAAAGCTTTAGAAAATAACAGGTTTTATGCACAAAACGAAACTTTAAGTGAAAATATTTTATCTTGCACAGCAAATATAACACCTGAAAATATTGAAAAAAATATAACGGTTTTAGAAAGTTATAAACAAGAAAACCATAATATTTCCGCAAAAACTTTCTGCGAATTATTAAATAAATCTAATGATAATACCGAAGATTCAAAATTTGCAAAACAGATTTTGGATTTTGCGGTCAAAAAGATTTTTAATAAAAATAATTCCAAAAGCATGCCTGCTGATGAATTAATTCAATACGGCATGGCAAATAATGCCTCTAATGAAGAATTAACAGATGCATATAATACCTTATCAGGTGAGAGTGATTCTGAAATACTGACAGAGCTGGCAGAAAATAATTTTGAAAACCGAGAAACTGAAAATTTTACGGAAAATGTTATACAACACTTTGTCAATAATGATATAGAGTTATACAAAAATTTTGTTACAGGTCGTAAGTATGATGAAAAACTTTTAAACGGATTATTAAAAAATGCCCAAAAGAATTACTGTAAAGACTTGCTGGAAGATATGTGCGTAAATCAGCAATATTCTGCGGAAAATATAGTATCAATTGCAGATTTAACAACCGAAACGACCGTTGGGGTAACAAGAAAGGTTCTCACGAGAAATGACGTTACAGCAGATGAAAAAGTTGCTATCCTATCTGCAATAAATAAATCGCAGGATCAAATTTCATTGATAGAATCTGTTTTGAATAAAGACGATTTAAACATCAAAAGTTTACCCAAAATACTTGATTCCGCTAAACTACTTAAGCTTTATAAAGCAGACCGATGCGACAATTTAAACCCTAAAAAAATGGATATATATGTTAGTCTTTTACAAAATCCAAAAACAAGCCCCGATGTAAGAAAATTAATAGATTTCGGTTATGATATTGAAACAATATCTAATTTTAATCCGTATATGTTTAAAGAGCTTATAGACAAACATGAAAAGAAGACAACAACAAATGATGCTGATAAAAAATTCTTCTTTGAACTTGGGTTTAACGAAAATGAAACCAATTCAATTATAAATGCAATTACTAAAAACAATATCCTGAATACAGAAATAAAAAATATAGCTGTAGAACTTTTTAACAAAGGTATTCCAACTCACCAAATCGGCGATATTTTAAATTCTTCTACGATTACCGGTGAATATAATTCAAAAATTGCAGCAGATACAATTTCTATCTTAAACATGGGTTTAAATACATACTTGGAAAGATATATTCCTATTATTAATAACCTTTCTGAGAATGAAATATATAAATTATATTCAAATAAATTTAAGAGTGACCTTAAAGCCAGTATCACTAATATACCGCACGAAAAAATACCGGCTCTCAGAGCAAAAGGCTTTGATATTGACGGAATTTTGTATAAACTTTCATATAAAAAGCCTGATGATAAAAAAAATTCTCCTATTAACAAGGATAATCAGCACAAAAAAGCCGATATAGAAAAACAGTTGGAATACAAGAAAAAACTAAAAGAAAAAAACAAACATAAAAAATAAGTTAATGCCCTGTTATAGCAGCATTAACTTATTTAATAATAATTAATCAAACAAATTATTTTGTTGTTTGTATGAATAAGCTGATTAAATCATTCAATGCAGAATATTGCTTTTGATAACTTTGAGACTGCTTTTCAAGTACCATAATTTGTTTTTTATATTCTTGAATTGATGCCTGACACTCTCTTGCAGATACTTTCAAACCTTCTTGTACTTGTTGAGCATCTTGCAGAACACTCTTCATCGAAATTCCTAAAGCTTCCATTGTTTGTTTTATAATTTGCGCACCTGTATGTCTTGAAACACCACTTGGCAATTGTGATATTAATTTTTTCAGTACTGCAATATTCGCAGGCATTTCAAATTCTTCTGACGCATTACTCAATACAGAAGACGGAGCCGGAGAAGGCTCATTATAAAAAGAATCTCTGTCATCTTCCACATCGTCAAAAAAGTTTGATTTTTTATTTAAAACCGGAGTTTCCGGTTCTGCAAATATATCATTATTATCCGCAAAAATATCTGAAGAATTTTCGGATACATCATTACTTGATGTTTCAAAATCAACATTTTCAGGAACTTCTATATTTTCAGCTTGCTTTTTCAAAGCTTCTACTATCTTTTTTCCGACACTTTCACTGTTTGACATATATTTTATACTCCCTCATATATTATGTATGTTCATTATATTTTAAACATTTTAAATTTCCAATAAATTGTTATGATTTGTAAAAAGATAAATATTTTGCAACTATCATGTTAAAATATATTTATAGTTTTTTATGGGGATATAAGGAGATATTATGAAGGATAAAACTTTTTTGATGATTCCGGGACCTACACCTGTACCGGAAAGTGTAATGTTAGAGATTGCAAAACATCCGATTGGACACAGAAGCAGTGAGTTTTCAAAAATATTACATAATGTTTATGAAAATTTGAAATATGTTTTTAGAACAAAAAATGACGTCTTTGTTTATACTTCATCAGGAACAGGTGCAATGTGCGCTGCATTAGAAAACTTAGTAAACGAAGGTGACCATGTTTTGTCACTTGTTTTAGGAAATTTTGGAAACCGTTGGGCGAAAATTGCGGAATCCAGAGGTGCTATTGTTGAAAAAATTGAAGTTGAAACAGGTGAAGTGATTGATCCGGAAGTTTTGAAAAAAAGATTGTCAGAAGATACAGAAAAGAAAATAAAAATCGTAACATTGACACATTCTGAAACTTCAACAGGTGCAGCAAATGATGTTAAAACACTTTGTTCTATTATTCGTGAACATGGTGCATTATCTGTAGTTGACGGAGTTACATCAGTTTGTGCAATGGAATGTAATCCTGATGAATGGGGTATTGACGTTCTTGTTTCAGGCTCGCAAAAAGGTTTTATGATTCCGCCGGGGTTAGCTTTTCTTGTTGCTAATGAACGGGCTTGGAAAGTTTATGAAAATTGCAAGCATCCAAGTTTCTACTGGGATTGGAGCGCATACAGAAAATCCGTTCAAGCGGATTCTACCCCGTTTACTCCGGCTGTAAACTTGTTCTGCGGTTTAGACAAAGCTCTGGAAATGATTAAGTCTGACGGCATTGAAAACATGAATGCGCGTCACAAACGCCATGCTATGGCTCTAAGAGCTGCTATCAGAGCAATCGGTTTAGAGCTTGTCGTCAAAGATGATAAGAACGCAAGCCACTCAATCACCTCTATTTATCCTCCGGAAGGAATCAGCATTCCTGACATAAGAAAAACCATAAAAGAAGATTTTGATGTACTTGTTGCAAACGGTCAAAATGCTTTAAAAGATAAAATATTCAGAATGGGTACATTAGGTTTTGTTTGCGATAGAGATGTTATCTCAGCAGTCGGAGCGTTAGAAGCAACACTGTATAAATTGGGTTACAAATTTGAACTCGGCAAAGGGGTTGCAACGGTAATAGAAGAACTTGCAAAAGGATAAAATATGAATATCGACAAAGTAAATATGACAAATTTTGGAGCAGGAAATGTACAATTAACCAGAATTGCTCCTGAAAGTATTCCCAGTCTGAAAGCAATTAAGAAGATTGCAGAAGATAAAGGTATGGATATTTTTATAACAAAAAACAAAGAAACAAAATATCTTCCCAAAGAAGATATGTATATAGTTATTGCGAAAAAAGATATTCCTGTTGTATTGCGAACATTTTTTTCAGTTGGAAAAATTTCAAAACATGGAACAGGTTGTGCCATACTAAGTAAAAAAGCAAACGAGGAAGAGCTTTCTACAAGAATTTATAATGCTACAATGAGTGCAATAGAAATCTTAGAAAAGAAATTAGCAATGTAATACATAAATAAGTAAGTATGTTGGGGTAGAAACCCCAACAACAAAAATAAAGCTTGTAGTGTATCGTTTGACACACCAAACAAAAGGGAGGATAAATGAAAGTTTTAGTAACGGATAAAATAAATGAATCAGCGGGGAAAATAATTGAAGCAGTTGCGGATGTTGATTTTTTGCCTACTATGAGCGAGGATGATTTAGCAAAAATAATTCCTGATTATGATGCTTTAATGGTTAGAAGCCAAACAAAAGTAACTCCTAAAATTATAGAAGCGGGAGTAAATTTAAAAATTATAGGAAGAGCCGGCGTCGGAGTTGATAACATTGACTTAAATGCAGCAACACAAAAAGGTATAATTGTTGTTAATTCACCGGATGGGAACACAATGGCAGCTTCAGAACATACGCTTGCTCTTATGCTTGCTCTGGCAAGGAATATAGCTCCTGCAGCCACTTCAACAAAAGAAGGGAAATGGGACAGGAGTAAATATACAGGAACGGAATTATACAAGAAAACTCTCGGAATAATCGGTTTTGGTAAAATAGGCTCTCATGTCGGCGAAGTTGCTTTAGCACTCGGAATGAAAGTAATTGTTTATGATCCGTTTAGCTCTAAAGAGGTTGTCGAGAAAAAAGGAGCAGAATATATTGAAAACCTTGATAACTTTTGGGGAAGATGTGATTTTATAACAGTTCACGTTCCTAAGACAAAAGATACATTAAACATGATTAATAAAGATACAATAACAAAGATGAAACAAGGTGTTAGACTTATTAATTGCGCAAGAGGCGGTATCATAAATGAAAATGATTTAAAAGAGGCTATCAATAGCGGTTATGTAGCAGGTGCGGCAATTGATGTTTACGAAAACGAACCGAATATTCAAGAATGTCCTTTAATTCAATGCGAAAAGAACATTGTTTTAACTCCTCACCTTGGAGCAAGCACTACAGAAGCTCAAATGAACGTTGCAATCGATGTAGCGGAACAGATTAAAGAAGTTTTATCAGGAGGTTCCGCATCTTCTGCCGTTAATATACCATCTCTAAGACCTGATAAGTTAGAGCCTGTGAAAGATTACATGAAAATCGCGGAAAATACGGGAGAGCTTGCTGTTCAACTTTCATCAGGCGCAATTAAATCAATTGATATTACTGCTGATGGTGATTTAGCAGATTTAGATATTCAGCCGCTAGAAGTTGCCATCTTAAAAGGCGCTCTATCTTCAAGATTAGAAGGTGTTAATTATGTAAACGCTCCTGTTATTGCTAAAAATCGCGGAATTGAAATCGTTTCATCACATTCAAAAGCTAAATCAAATTTTGCAGGAAGAATCACTGTTAAATTAACAACAGATAAAGAAACTACCGTTATCTCAGGAGCACTTGTAACAAAAGATATTCCGAGAATCGTTAAAATTAATGAATACGAAACAAGTATCAGACCTGAAAAACACGTTCTTATAGTTCCTCACACAAATAAACCGTCTATGATTGCACAAGTAGCAAAAGTTATAGGTGAAGAAGGCATCAATATCGGTTCAATGAACGTTGTTCAAAAAAATGATAAACACGAGGAATCAATTATGGTCATTAACATCGATTCTGCTGTAAGTGATGAAACATTAAAAGCAATCGAAAAAATAGACGGCGTTCATAATCCTAAATATGTAAATTTAACAGTATAATCGTAGTGGTGCAAATAATTGCACCCTACTAACTACATAGTTAGATTGCTTCAACCTAATCGGGTTCGCAACGACAGAATATTAGTTCCCTCGCCCTTTGCGGGAGAGGGTTAGTGCGAGGGGGAATAATGACAAACAAACTTGCAGTATTTGATTTTGATTCAACATTAATGGATGGCGAAACTTTAGAGTTTTTCGCCGAAGAACTCGGAATAAAAGATAAAGTCAAAGAAATTACAGATAAAGCTATGAGAGGAGAGTTAGACTTTTTTGAAAGTCTTACAGAGCGTGTTTATTTACTTAAAGGGCTATCCGTTCAAACAGTTAATAAGATTTGTTATAATTTACCCCTTATGAATGGAGCCAAAGCTGCAATAAAAGGATTAAAAGAAAAAGGATACAAGGTTGTATGCTTCTCTGGCGGATTTCATAATGCAACGTCGTATTTTGCAAATGTACTGAATTTAGACGGGGAATTTGCAAATACTCTGCATGTAAAAGATAACTGCTTAACAGGTCAAGTCGGTGGAGAGATGATGTTTAATAACAGTAAAGGCGAAATGCTAAAAAGACTCCAAAAACTTTTGGGTGTAAAAAAAGAAAATACTCTTGCCGTCGGCGATGGCGCAAATGATTTAAGTATGTTTAAATATGCAGGTAAACGAATTGCATTTTGCGCTAAACCGATTCTAAAAAAAGAAGCTGATATTATAATTGAAGAAAAAGATTTGAGTTTAATTTTAAATTATATTTAGACTATATATCTTTTTAACTTCTCAAACGGACTATCAGGTCCAAATTCAGGTAAAAATCTGGCATCTACAAATTGGTAATCAATAAAATTTCCTTCTGCATCCCTTTGAATTTCAAATTTTGCATGTAAAACCTGAAGTTTTTTATCTTTGTCTTTTATTCGTTTAATATAATCTTTTACGTATTCTAAACCTTTGTAATTAAATTTCCATCTTGCATCTTTAAGTTCGTTGGTTTCATATTTTTTTATCTTTTCGGTTTCCTCAGCAAATTTTTCCCTTAATTCATTATCATTTTTTCCTGACTCAACTTCTTTCATGTATTCTTCACGTAGTTGCATATATTTGCGTGTCTTAATTTCATTATTTAACTTTTTTTGTTTGCCAAGAGGCTTTGCAAATTTTTTATTAAAATCTGAAACATGCCCGCCTGTAATTATATAAGAAACTACGTAAGGATTTTCAAGCTCTCCTGTTGTATTGTTATAGAATGCTCTAACTCTCTCTTTTCCTGAAGCATATCTGTAATCAGGGTCACAAGAACTTATATAAGCTCTAAATCTTTGCATTGCAACGTCCATTACTTCTCTTAATTTTCTGTTTAATGTTCTTTCGGAAGCTTTTTTATCTTTTACATCAAGCCTGAGTTGTTTTACGGATTTTTTTGTTAACAATATATTATTTAATCCTTCAACAAATTGTCTGTGCAAAGGTTCAACAATTTCTCTTGTTGCTACCGGAGCATAACTCCCGTTAGATTCTCGAACCCAATAAGCAACCGGAAATGTTGATTTGAATCCCACAGATTTTTCATATTGATAATTTATTGCAGAGATTTTCATAATAAACAAAAAAACTCTAAAAACTTTTTTTGCTAAAATTAATATGATTTTTACTTTAATGTAACAATTTTGTTACAAAAAACAAAAAAAAAGCAATTTTTAATCTTGAGTTGTTTTAATTGGAGTATAAAAAGTGTAGTAATAAAAATAAAGAAAGAAGGTTTAATTATGCCTGAAGTACAAAATGTAGGTGCAGTAGATTATGCTCAATACCAACCGTCACAATATCAAAATGATGTGTATGCAGAAGACTATAATACAATGCCTGAAGTGTACGATGAAAGAGCAGAAGAAATGAAAGCAGCAAACAAATCAAGAATGGGAGCAACTCTTTTAACAGCTGCTATCATTGGAGGTCTGGGATTAATAGGCGGACGTTATTGGGGTGCAAAAGGTTTAAAAGCTGAAAAAGCTAAAGCAGAAGAAGCAATTGCAAATTATGAAAAGTTAAACAAAGCAACGGAAGAAGTAGAAAAAATAGCAGATGAAAATGCAGGATTATTCTTTGGTGAAAACCGAATCGGAAGAAATTTTTATAATAAATTAAAATCTTTATTTAAAGATGCAAGAGCTGCAATTAAAGATGAAGCAAAAGAAGCCGGAGAAAAAACGGCGGATGATGCAGCAAAAGCAGCAGAAGATGCAGCAAAAGAAGCATAAATAAACCTACTTTAATATATAATCTTTAAAGGCGGATAACAAATATCCGTCTTTATTTTTTAAATATTGTTTTCGGGTGATATTCCCCAATGAAGCTTATTTCTAAGAACAGCATAAAAATTATTTTTATTTAAAAATGCTAACTTTGCATGATTAGGAGATATTTTTACTGATGTTTTTTCAACGCACTTTGTTGTAACAAATCCGTCAATTGAAACAGATAACAAATCATCACTGGTTTTAACTGTTATTAACTCTTTAGAAGGAACTACAAGCGGTCTTGCATTCAAAGTATGAGGGCAAATAGGAACTATTACTACCGCATCAAGTTCCGGATGTAAAACAGGACCTCCGGCCGAAAGACCGTAAGCAGTCGAACCCGTAGGTGTCGATACTATTAAACCGTCTGCAATATAATCACATACAAATTTCCCGTTAATTTCCAAAAAGAATTTTGATGTTCTGCTCGGGTTGCAGCCTTTTATTACAAAATCGTTTAAGGCGGTATATTCTCCTGATTGCAGCATAATTCTGTCTTCTACGTTATATCTGTTATCCCTGATGCACTCAATCACGTAGTTTATATCATCAATTCCTGCTTGAGCTAAAAAGCCTAACCTGCCTACATTAATACCAAAAACAGGAATGCCATATTGAGCATAAAACCTTGCAGCTCTTAAGAGTGTTCCGTCTCCGCCGATTACCAGAGTTAACTCACCAAATTGCTCCATATTTTCAAGCTCAAATGTCGAAAACTCTGTTTTATAATCCAGTAATGCTTTTTCTACAGCGTTTAAAGATTTTTTGTATTCGGGAATATATTTATTAAAGACTAAATTTATTTTCATACGCTTGATTATAGCATAGAATGTGTTTTTGTGGTATTATAAACAGACAAGTAGAGGAAAAAAATAATGATTGAAATGAAAGTAATGGGTATAGCTCTTGATGTGAGAACAAATTCTCCCATCGTTGTACTGCACGATTTAGACAACAGAAAAGCTTTACCTATTTGGATAGGTTCAGCAGAAGCAAGCGCAATAATAAGATGTATTGAAGGACTTGTTGTTGCACGCCCGATGACACATGATTTAATTGCAAATTTAATAGAAAAAACCGGATATAAATTAGAAAAAATAGAAATAAATAACGTTGAAAAAGAAACCTATTATGCAACTTTGTACTTGTCTAAAGATGGTGAAACTTTAGAACTTGATGCTCGTCCGAGTGATGCAATAGCAATTGCAATGAGATGTGAAGCTCCGATTTTTGTAACTGCAAATGTTCTTATGAATGGGTCTGTTTCAACAGACACTGCAAAAGATGAAGAAGAAGCTCAAGAGTTTAAAGACTTTATCCAAAATATTAAGCCATCAGACTTTGAAAAACTTATGAAAGGGAAACACAAAGAATCCGACCAATAGAGGAGGACAATTAAAAATACATATAATAAACTTATAATGTATTATAAATATTGGAAGAGGTTTATTATGTTATTTTTGATTTTATCGTTTCTTGCAGTTCTTTTTGTTTGCGACGTTGCTTTAATAAAATTATGCAATGTTAAAAATGGTTTTTCTATGTATGCATTCAGGTTCTTTGTTATAATGCTGGCAGTTGTATCTTTAATGTTGACAGGTGATATTACAATTGCAAGCGTTGTAGGATAATAAACGTTAATAGATAAAAGCTCATTTTTACCGAAAATAATAAAATCCCGCAACAATCCAAAATACTGAAAAGTTATGTTATAATTAGCTTATAAAATACAACAGATAAGGAGAGCGTATGAATATAAATGCTAATTATGATAACTTAGAACAGAGCTATCTTTTTTCAACTATAGCTAAAAAAGTAAACGAATATATCAATAATAATCCGGATAAAAAAGTAATAAGACTGGGTATCGGAGATGTAACATTACCTTTGTGCAAAGCTGTCACAGACGCTCTTCATAAAGCTGTAGATGAGATGGGCGTTCAATCAACATTTAGAGGGTATGGTCCAGAACAAGGATATGATTTTTTAAGAGAAGCTGTTCAAGGATACTATAAAAAACATAGTGTTAATTTAGAATTAGATGAGATTTTTATTTCAGATGGTGCAAAAAGTGATTTAGGTAACATTTTGGATCTTTTTGACACTAATAATACAGTACTTGTACCGGATCCTGTATATCCTGTTTATGTGGATACAAACATTATGGCAGGCAGGAAAGTCAATTTTATTAACGCAAACGCTGAAAATGAATTTCTTCCCGGAGTAAAAGATATTGATAAAAATGTCGGTGCAGATATAATATACATATGTTCACCCAATAACCCTACAGGCGCGGTTTACAATAAAACACAATTAAAAGAATGGGTAGATTACGCATTAGAGAAAAAAGCTGTAATACTTTTTGATTCAGCATATGAATGCTTTATATCAGACCCCGAACTTCCTCGTTCTATATATGAGATAGAAGGTGCAAAAAACTGCGCTATAGAATTTTGTTCTCTATCTAAAACAGCCGGTTTTACAGGAACAAGATGCGGATACACAATTGTTCCGATGAATTTGGGTAAACTTAACAAAATGTGGGTTCGCCGCCAGACAACAAAGTTTAACGGAGTGCCGTATATTGTTCAACGCGGAGCCGAAGCTGTGTTTACCGAAGAAGGTCAAAAAGAAATAGGACTTAATATAGCTTATTATAAAAATAATGCAAAACTCATTTCTGATACTTTAAATGAATGCGGAATCAAGCATGTTGGAGGAAAACATTCCCCTTATATTTGGCTAAAGTGTCCAAACAACATGAAATCATGGGAATTTTTTGATTATTTATTAAACAATGCACAAATAGTAGGAACTCCGGGAGCAGGTTTTGGCAAAAACGGTGAAGGATATTTCCGTTTAACTTCATTTGGTTCTACAGAAAATACTAAAGAAGCAATGGAAAGATTAAAAAAATTATTTAAATCATAACATAATATTTTAATTGAGCCTTAAAAATGCTTCTATTTTTGCCCTGACGGAAGTTGTAGCATAATCATTTATATCAATATAAAGACCATTGTATTTATCCGCAAGATATTTAGCCAGTTGTGCTTTTGAACAAAAAGCCTGCGAATAAAAAACTGTAGGCACATTCGGATTTACATACATTTCCAAGTCTATGTCAGCAGGCGTACCCGCTTCCACACAGCGAGTCCATCCGTACACATGAGTTGTATCAGGGAATAACTCCAGTATGCTTAAATCATTTGGCGGAACTCCCCAAAAACCAGGTACAAATTGAGGATTAGATGATGTATTGTGTTCAGGAATCGGTGCTTGCAATAAATCTGCACTTTTTTGATAAATAATATTCCCTGTAATATTGTTTATTTTATCTATTAAAGGAAGTTTACTTTTTGAGATAATAACTTCTTTTCTAAATGAGAGTTCTTCAAATGTGCTCTGTATAACATTGAACCCCATATCTGAAAGAATTTTAGAAGCAAACCAACCGCTATCGCATTTATCTTTTCCTATCGGTGCTATTATCAAATCAGGCTTTAAATATACAGAATTATCTATAATATTCCGAATAATTTTACAATATGCTTCCGGTAGTATATTTGTTTTAGGATAATTAAAATCTATATCCAAATCTACCCATTCTGCGTTCGGATACTCTTTTTTAGTATTTTCAATAATATCGGGGTGCGGATACCCCCAAAATCCAATTTTCATATGAAAAATATAACATAAAATATTTATATATCAACACCGGACATCATATTAATAAGAGTGTCAATTGTATTTTGCATACTCACAGAATCCGTAGTTTTTTGTTGTAAAAAAGCATTAATTTTTGGCATCATCTCAATCGCTATATCAAGTCTGGGATTTGAACCCGCCTGATACATACCAACATCTATAAGATCCTTATTTTCTCTGTACAGTGACATTAAAGTACGCATTTTAGCTGCAGCTTCTTTGTGCTCTTTTGAAGCAATAGCTGACATCAAACGAGATATACTTCCCAGAACATCTATTGCAGGGTAGTGGTTAGCTTCTGCAACTTTTCTGGATAAGAATATGTGTCCGTCTGTAATACCACGTACCGTATCAACTATAGGGTCATTGATATCATCACCTTCCATAAGAACAGTGTAAAATGCGGTAATAGAACCTTTAGGACTATTTCCGGCTCTTTCAAGAACCTTTTGAAGCCACGAAAATATTGATGGCGGATAACCTTTCATTGTCGGAGGTTCTCCGATAGACAAACCTACTTCACGACCTGCCATGGCACAACGAGTAACCGTATCTGTCATTAAAAATACTTTTTTACCTTGATCTCTAAAGTACTCACATACAGATGTTGCTGTTAATAAACATTTCTGACGAATTAACGGAGGTTGATCACCTGTTGAACAAACAAGTACGGATTTTTTCATACCTTCAGGACCAAGAGCATCTTCAACAAATTCTTTAACTTCTCTTCCACGTTCTCCAATCAGTGCAACTACGTTAACATCTGCATCCGAGTTTCTTGCAATCATACCAAGGAGTGTACTTTTTCCGACTCCTGAACCGGCAAATAACCCCATACGCTGACCGCATCCGAAAGTCAAACAAGAGTCAATTGCACGCACACCTGTTGAAAACATTTCAGTAATAATCGGTCTTTCAAACGGCCCCGGAGGCGGACCGTCTGACGGTCTCCATGTTGCGTTAGTTAAGTCTAAGGGTTTCCCGTCTATGGGTTCTCCCATAGGGTTTATTAATCTTCCGAGAAGAAAATCTCCGACAGGTATAATAATCGGGCCTCCTGTTGAAGTTACCAAACTGCCTTGTCCGATTCCTGAACCGTCGTAGAGCAAAAGCAGCTGCGCAACATCACCTTTAAAAGCTACAACTTCTGCAGGCTTTTTCTCTCCGTTTGCAGCCTCTATATAACATAAATCACCAATTTTCAAGCCGGGTAATTTTACTTCAACAGTTAATCCTAAAAGTTTTGATACACTGCCTTTATATTGATATAAATCTATTCCGCCGATTTTATCATGGACTTTCTTTTTTAAATTGTCTAAATATTCTTGATTTACACCTTCCATATTATAATTTTAACATATCAGATGTGTATAGCAAAATTTTTAACAAAATTATAACAAAAAACCCACTCCTAAAATTTAGAAGTGAGTTTTTCGTTATTAAAATAAATATTAGAACATCAAGCCTGCTTCTCTTGCTGCATCAGCCAAAGCTGCGATTCTGCCATGGTATAAGAATCCTCCTCTGTCAAATACAACACATTCAATTCCTGCTGCTTTTGCTTTTTTTGCAATAGCTTCGCCGACAACTTTAGCTGCTTCAATATTTCCGCCATGTGCTAATTTTTCTTTCAAATCTTTATCAACAGATGATGCGGAAGCAATTGTTACATGCTTATCATCGTCAATAAGTTGAGCGTAAATATGTTTTGTGCTTCTATAAACAGCTAAACGAGGGAATTCTGAAGTTCCAGCTATTTTAACTCTTATAGACTGATGTCTTTTTTGTACTTTTGGTTTTCTGATTTCTTGTTTAATCATTTTATTTTCTCCTTTTACTGCTTTAACGGGCTAAAGCCCTTCACATGTAATACTTGGAGTGAACAAGCAATTCTGTGAGTTCGTGAACAAGTGTAATTAACCAAAATATCACTTAATCACTCAGTCACTTAATCACTCAGTCACCTACTTTTTACCGGCTTTACCGGCTTTACGTCTTATGTATTCACCTTCGTACTTAACACCTTTTCCTTTATATACTTCAGGAGGTCTTTTTCCTCTGATGAATGCTGCAATATCACCTACAGCTTGCTTATTTGAGCCGCTGACAGTAATTTTTGTGTTAGCTTCAACTGCAAATGTAATGCCTGCCGGAGCCTCTATAATTACAGGGTGAGAATAACCAAGTGCCATGTTTAGATTTTTTCCTTCTAATGCTGCACGATAACCTACACCAACGATTTCAAGTTTCTTTTCAAATCCTTTTGAAACACCTGTTACTGCATTTGCAATAAGGGTTCTGAATAAACCATGAAGAGCTCCTGCTTTTCTGTCATCAGAATTTTGTTCTACTATGATTTGATTTTCTTTTTGAGAAACTTTTACTTCATCTCTGAAAGCGACTGTTTCGGTGCCCTTAGGACCTTTTACCGTAATTAGATTGCCTTCTATTTTAACTTCTACCCCTGATGGGATATCAATCGGTTTTTTACCTATACGTGACATTTTCTTTTTCCTTTCTACAGGCTTTCTGTCAATAACCTGTTACTATTAATAGAAAATTAAATGTTGTTCATTATCAATAATTTTCCATTTTACATTTTACATTTTTACTTTGATTAGTAGATATAACAAAGTATTTCACCGCCAAGGTTTTCTTTTCTTGCCTTACGGTCAGTTAATAAACCTTTGCTGGTTGAAACAATTGCTATACCCATACCACCCATAACTTGCGGTAAATTTTTAGCTTTGCAATAGCTTCTTAAACCCGGTTTAGAAACTCTCTTAAGACTTGTAATTACAGGCTTGTTTGCTTCGTCATACTTTAATTCAATTGATAAAGTTTTAAAGCTGCCGTCAACTTTTTCTGAATAATCAACAATATAACCTTCTTCTTTTAATAATTTTGCCAAAGCAACTTTTAATTTTGATGAAGGCAATTCTACTGACGGATGAGAAACAACATTTGCGTTTCTGATTCTTGTTAGCATATCTGCTATAGGATCTGTGTTCATATGTTTTCCTTTTCTGTTGTGAGTAAGATAAATCATACCTTGGCATTGAATGACTATGGAGATATGTTAACTCATGTCATCAAACCGGATACTTTTTATTTACCCGAGTCCTCGTCACTTTCCGAATTAATTGGCGCTCCATATAAGAACTTTCTTTCGGTAGTCTGACGTTAGTAATGTTAGCATGAATAAATTTTATATGCAATATGTTCTTGTTACAAATTGTAATTATTACAATTTGCTTTTAAATTTATTGTGTATATGATAAACTGAAATTATAGGAGTGTGAGATGATTATATTATATCTATTTATCAGTATTTTTATTTTGTACATTTTATTTATTCAGCTAAATCTTATTATAAAAAGAAATAATGTTTTAAAAGAATTCAAGAAAATTGAAAAGCTGTTAACAATTAAGTATACAATAATAGACAAAATAATTAATGATAATTTACAAAACAATCAACATCTTCAGTCTTTATGTGAATATATACAATCTTTAAAGAACAGAATAATTAATATTGAAAGAAATCCCGATAATATTGATCAAATATTCGCTCTTGATTGGGATTTGAACAATAAAACGAATGAACTTATCAGCAATATCAAGAAAAATAATCCATCTAAATACATTGATGAATATGAATCACTGCAAAAAGAATTTGATAAAAATAAAGCGATATACAACTCAAATGCAAAAAAACTAAGACACCTTACAGATGTCTTCCCATCTTCCTTTCTTGCGAGATTAAGCAGAATAAAATACATAAATTGTATAAAGTAAATTTTGTTTCTTTTATGTTATAATATGCATATTGTCGTTTTGAGAATAATTCTTACGCTTTGTTTTGGGAGCATAATATAATGAAAAAAGGTTTATTTATAACATTTGAAGGGGCTGACGGTTGCGGGAAGACAACTCAGATAAAGCTTTTAAATGAATATTTAATTAGTAAAGGCTATGGAACTCTGCTTACGAGAGAACCCGGAGCAAAGGGACTTGGCGAAAAAATAAGAGAAATACTTTTAAATTACGACAGTGAGGTTTCATCGAATTGTGAATCTTTTTTATTTCTTGCAGACAGAGCTCAGCATGTAGATTGTATAATCAGACCTTCTCTAAAAAATGGAAATATCGTGCTATGCGACAGACATACAGATTCGACGGTTGCTTATCAAGGCTACGGCAGAGGTCTAGACATTGATAAAATTAACTTACTTAATGAATATGCAACAACCGGACTTAAACCTGATTTAACAATTGTTTTTGATATTGATGCAGAAACTTCCTTAAAAAGAGTCGGGCAAAACAAAGACAGAATGGAATCAGCAGGTTTAGAATTTTTTAAACGTGTTAGAAATGGTTTTTTAGAAATTGCAGAAAAAAATCCTCAAAGAGTTAAAGTAATAAATGCTCTTGATACAATAGATAATATACATAAACAGGTTGTGGAGTTGGTTGAAAAATTATGAATATCGAAGAATTGACTGAACGAGTAAACAAAAATAAGGAGTGTCTTTGACGAAACTGCCTTAAAAGCCGAATTAGCAGACTTAGAATCAAAATTGCAGAATCCAAATGTATGGTCAAATCAAGATTTAGCAAATGAATTGGGGCAAAGAATCAGAGAGATAAAAGATACGCTGGAAAAATTCAGACATTGGGACTCTATTATAGAAGATGTTTTAACTGCATTTGAAATTGGTGATGAAGAGTTAATAAGCGAGAGTGAAGATTTATTGAAAAAGCTTGAAAAAGAGCTTGATAAATATGATATTCAAAAAATGCTATCAGGAGAATATGATGAAGCAAATGCATTTTTAACCGTAAATGCAGGCGCAGGCGGTACTGACGCACAAGACTGGGCAAACATGCTTCTTAGAATGTATATGAGATGGGCAGAATCCAGAAAATGGAAGGTTGAATTAGTTGAAAAATCTGACGGAGAAGAAGCCGGCATAAAATCCGCTACAATAAAAATTTCAGGAAAATATGCTTATGGTTATGCAAAAGCAGAAAAGGGTGTTCACAGACTTGTGAGAATTTCTCCGTTTAATGCAAACGGAAAAAGGCAAACCAGTTTTGCATCCTGTGAAGTTTCTCCTATTATTCCGGATTATGAAAAAACTATTACTATCCCCCCTGAAGATTTGGAAATTGATACAATGCGCTCAGGCGGGGCTGGCGGACAAAATGTAAATAAAGTAGAAACTGCGGTAAGAATATTGCACAAACCTACAGGAATTGTAATAAAATGCCAACAAGAGCGTTCACAGCTTCAGAACAAAGAAAATGCAATGCAAATGCTTGCTTCAAAACTCCTTGAACTGCGTCAAAAAGAACATGAAAAAAAACTTGCAGAGTTGAAGGGAGAAGCATTTGATATAAATTTTGGTTCACAAATTCGTTCTTATGTTTTTCATCCGTATAAAATGGTAAAAGACCATAGAACAGGATATGAAGTCGGTAATGTGGATGCTGTCATGGATGGAGATCTAGACGGCTTTATAGAAGCTTATCTAAAAGGCGAAAAGGAGAGATAAATAAAGGTAAATTATGAGCAACAAATCTTCAATAATAGATATAATATCCCCGATTATGGCAGGACCGTCAAGTTCTCATACGGCAGGAGCTGTTCGCTTAGGACTGTTAGCACGTAATATATATAGCAGAATTCCTCAAAAAGTTAAATTTGTCATGTATAATTCATACGCTCAAACAGGGAAAGGCCATGGAACGGATAAAGGGCTGCTAGCCGGAATATTAGGTTTTTCAGTTGCAGATTCACGAATAAAAAATATTTATGAAACCTCAGAAGCAAAAAAAATTAAATATGAATATGAATGTGTAGAAGATTTTAACAGACACCCGAATTCCGTAGATTTTATTTTTGATGATGAAACAATAATAAGCGGTGATTCAATCGGTGCCGGAGAAGTTGAAATTACTAAAATTAGCGGATTTACAGTATCTTTGAACGGTAAATATAATTCATTACTTTTGATGTATAAAGATAAACCCGGCGTAATATCGGAAGTAACAAAGATTATTCAAAAAAGAGAAGTAAATATTGCATCGCTTCATTGCGACAGAAATGCAAAAGGCAAAGATGCCACAATGATTATTTGTATTGACGGAGAGCTCAATGAAAACTGCTTAGAAGAGATAAAAGTGAGCGCTGACGTAAAAATAGTAAAATATATAAGGAAACTGGAACATTAGATGGATATAAATACATTTAAACAACTTTATGATGATTGTAAACAAAATAATAAGAAAATATATGAATCTGCAATTGAATATGAGATTTCACTGGGTGAGTACACTGAAGAGCAAATTCGTTTGCAGGCAAAAAACAGCTTATGCGCAATGAAGTCCGCTATAATTTCCGGATTAAACAGTAAAGAACTTTCTCCCAGCGGAATGAGCGGTGAAAATTGCTACAAGCTCAAACAAAGATTTGAAACAGAAACATCTATACTGGGAAAAACTGCTCAAAAAGTCATGATGTATGCACTTGCAACAAGTGAACAGAATGTTAGAATGGGTACAATTGTTGCTTGCCCTACGGCAGGTTCCTGCGGAATTGTTCCTGCTGTAATGATATCGTATGCTGAAGACTATAATATTAATGAAGAAGAACAAATAAATGCGCTGATAACTGCAGGTGAAATCGGGAATCTTATTGCTAAAAAGATGGCACTTGCAGGTGCTGTCGGAGGATGTCAGGCTGAATGCGGTGTTGCATCAGCTATGGCAGCAGGAGCACTCACTCAAATGAGAGGAGGATCCGTTGAACAAATTATTAATTCAGTCGGTCTGTCTCTCAAGAACATTCTTGGACTGACTTGCGATCCTGTGTGCGGACTTGTTGAGATACCCTGCATAAAAAGGAATTCGTTTCTTGCAATTCACTCAATTACAGCATCTGAACTTGCTATGGCAAATATAAAAACAGTAATCCCGACAGATGAAATAGTAGATGCAATGGAACAAACCGGAAAACTAATGTCTCCTCTTTTAAAAGAAACTTCAAAGGGCGGACTGGCAAAAACTATAACAGCAAAATCTTTAAGGGGAAAATTGTTATTCAGATAAAAATTATTCATACACTGTAAAATATTGCCTGATATTTGAATAAAAACAGTATTTTAAGTATTTATCGTTATATGTTGAGACAAAAAGCTGCTAAGCGGATTTTTATCATGCACAATACATCAAGCATTAAACATAAAATCTCTGCCTGTAATTTGTTAAATTTTGTAAATATTTAGTCAATTTCTTGGATAAAAATGTTTTTATCTATATGGAAGAAGTGTTGTATGAATATTTATAGCGTTAACGACAATTACAATATTTCCATGCAGGGAAAAAATAAAAACCCTAATTGGGTAAAAAGACAAATTCGACGTGCCAAGCAGTATTTTCTTGACAAGTCACCTTCCGCTACGTCTAAAGAGGGAGAAAAATCAAGAGAGAATTGGGATAAAATAAGCCATTGGGTTGGAGATCCTATGTGGAACAGAGGAATTATGGGAGCGACTGCACTTCTTTCTCAACCTGCGATTGACTACTATAACCATAGAGTCGATGACGAAACCAGAACGGTCTCCAGAAACAGAACAATCTCGAAAATTATAGCCGGAACTCTTGTCGGGATGTTTGTCGTAAGAGGACCTGTTTCTAAAATTGTTGATAAAATGACTAACCCTGATGCTAAGGCTAAGTGGGGAAAAATACTCCTTCCTAAAAATTATATAGATAAAATGCGACGCGATTCGGGCGGATTAAAAAATTACAGAGCAACAATATCAATGATTCTTGCTCTTAGTGCTATGTGTTTTACTAATTTTCTTCTTGATGCACCGCTTACAAACTTCTTTACAAACTACTTAAACAAAAAATCAGGTGTCGGGAAAATCGGAGCCGACGCAAAGACAGAAGGCATTGATAATATTGATAATACGAATTTAAGACCGGATACTGAGCAAGCAAGAAAGGAGGCAGGCAGTGCGTAATTCTTTTTTCCAACGCTCACTCGAATGGGTTTATGATACGTTTAAAAATGATACTTCCAAAATGCTTATTGCAACAGGAACTCTTGGTTGGATTCTATCTTCAGCCGCACAAATAGGTGCAATTTTCAGCAACTCAAAAATTTCTGCAGAAAAGAAAAGTTTTCTTCTCCCGCAGGAATTTATGGATGCGGTTGTAAATATTGTTGCGTTCTTAGGATTTACAACCGTTACTAAAAAATGTATTGCAAAAATGGCAGCAACAGGCAAAATCGCACCAAAAAGTGTAAGAGAATTTTTGAACAATAATTCTCTATACAAAAAGCAGGTAGGAAAACTGGATTTTAATCTTGATGATGTTCTAAAAAAATATCCGGAAAATAAAGAAATCTACGAAAACTATAAATCGTACAAAAACTTTGCAACAACAATGGGAACGATAGGTGCAAGTATTTTATCATGCAACATAATTACTCCTATTGTAAGAAACTACACAGCATCAAAAGTTCAAAATACATATAAAGATATAAAGAAAAATCCGAGTGTATACAACATCCCGCAAGGAAGCATGAAGGTATAAAATATTCAGCTATATAGTGTATTTTAAACAATAATGCTATTGATTTTCCCCCTTTACGTAGTAAAATTAGGCATGTATAGGAACCGTTTAAACCTAAAAAAGGAGGATTTTATAAATGGAAACTTATGGAATTGAAAAATGGGGGATTACATCTCCAAGCGAAGTTCACAGAAACTGGACTCCTGCACAACTAACCGAAGCTGCTTTAAGAAGAGGTGAAGGTAAATTATCAGAAACAGGTGCTTTGGTTGTTACAACAGGTAAGTACACAGGTCGTTCACCTAAGGACAAATTCATTGTTGATACAGAATCTATTCACAATGATATCGCATGGGGAAATGTTAACAGACCTATCTCAAGAGAAGCTTTTAACTCAATCAGAGATAAAATAGCTAACTACTTGAACGGAAAAGAAGTATTTATTTTTGACGGATATGCAGGTGCTGACAAAAAATATACTCAAAAATTCAGAGTAATCAATGAATTAGCATCTCAAAACATGTTTATTCATCAATTATTAATCAGACCGACTGCAGAAGAATTAGCAAGCTACGGTGAAGCTGATTACACAATTCTTTGTGCACCGGGATTCAAATGTGATCCTGCAATCGACGGAACTAATTCAGAAGCTTGTATCGCAATCGATTATGAAGCTCATACAATCATTATCGCAGGTTCACAATATTCAGGCGAAATTAAAAAATCAGTATTCGCAACAATGAACTACGTTATGACTAAGAAAAACGTACTTCCGATGCACTGTTCCGCAAATATGGATCCTGAATCTCATGAAACTGCTGTATTTTTCGGTCTTTCAGGAACAGGTAAAACAACTTTATCTGCAGACCCTGCTCGTAAGTTAATCGGTGATGATGAACACGGTTGGTCACCGGATGGTGTATTTAACTTTGAAGGCGGCTGCTATGCTAAATGTATTAACTTAACAGAAGAAAATGAACCTGATATTTACCACGCTATCAAGTTTGGTTCTTTGGTTGAAAACGTTATTATGAACGATGAAACCAGAGAATTAGATTTTGCTGATGGTT
>CAMORE010000017.1 GCA_946623365.1 uncultured Acinetobacter sp. | reverse complement strand
ACTTACACATGTATTATCGGCAGATTTTTTAAAAACTTTAGGGACTCAAGACAAAATTTCTCTATTCTATCATATATGGCATTATGACTGCTTTTGAGTCAGTTATAAAGATTTTAATTTTTGCTTAACATTGTTACAAAATATTACAGAATCTTGCCATTCTGCATTTATAGACTTACGCCTGAAGTTAATGTAAAATAATCTTATGAACGGTTCAATGCATTATGACAAATACAGCAGAAGTTAAAATAATAGGTGCAGGTCTTGCGGGATCAGAAGCCGCGCTGCAACTGGCAAAACGCGGGATAAAAGTTAAATTGTATGAGATGCGCCCATTCAAAAATACAGGAGCGCATGTTACGGAAGATTGCGCGGAATTTGTATGTTCAAATAGTCTGGGTTCTGCAGATTTAACCAATGCCAGCGGACTGCTTAAAGCTGAGATGGAAATTTTAGGAGGAGAATTAATCAAAATTGCAAAAGAGAATTCTGTTCCCGCAGGAAATGCTCTTGCAATAGCAAGAGAAGATTTTTCAAAAGCAGTTACTTCAAAAATAAATGAAAATCCTAATATTGAGCTAATAAGAGAAGAGATTACAGAAATTCCGGACGGAAATGTAATCATAGCTTCAGGACCTTTAACAAGCGATAATTTTGCAAAAAGCATACAAGATTTTACCGAATCAGAACATTTACATTTTTTTGATGCAATTGCTCCAATTGTAGAATTAGATTCAATAAACTTTGAAAAAGCTTTTTGGGGGGCAAGGTATGATAAGGGAGAAGCTTCTTATATTAATTGCCCGATGAATCAAGAAGAATACGAAAAATTTTATAATATTCTGATAAATGCACCAAGGATTGAACAGCACTCTGTTGATAAAAATACAAAATTCTTTGAATCCTGTTTGCCTGTTGAGGTTCTGGCATCAAGAGGCGTTGATACGCTCAGATTTGGGCCGATGAAGCCTGTCGGACTTATTGATAAAAGAACCGGTATTGAAAATTATGCAGTTGTCCAATTAAGACAAGATAATTCCGCAAAAACATTATTTAATCTTGTAGGTTTTCAAACTAATCTCAAGTGGGGCGCTCAAAAAGAACTTGTCCATTCTATTCCGGGGTTAGAAAATGCAAATATAGTAAGATACGGAGTTATGCACAGAAACACATTTATCAATGCTTCTCAGGTACTAAACCCGACTTTTGAATCGAAAAAACGTAAGGGACTGTTTTTTGCAGGACAAATAACGGGAACGGAAGGTTACACAGAATCTATTGCGGGAGGATTGCTTGCAGGCATCAATATGGCTCGCAGAATTATGAGAAAAGATTTATTTATTCCTCCAAAAGAAACCATGATAGGCGCAATTTCAAATTATATAACAGATAAGGCACACCTTGCTCACATTAGTAAACGTGACGGCTCATTAAGGTATTTACCGCCGCAACCTATTAACTCCAATTGGGCAATTGTTGCACCTATAGAACTTTCGAAATCGGAAAGAAAAAATAAAAAGCTAAAAACAGAATTGCTATCTAAACGTGCAATTGAATCTATAAAAACGATAGCTTTAAAAATAATAAATGAATAATTTTTACAGTTCTAGGTTGAGGGTGACTAAAAAACATACAAACTTGCAGATATTGACCCCTCACCCCTACCCCTCTCCCACAAGGGGCGAGGGATTTCTACGCCAGCTTGTGTAATTTGCAAATTATTATAAATTTGACTTTTTAGTCATCCTCCTACTTTTACGCTAAATTACAAAGAAGTATAATAATCCTTCATAAGCTTTGCATCGTCCTCAATGTTAGGACTTTCACAGACAATCGCTCCTTTAATATTAAAGTCCTTAAACGCTTTTAGTAAATCTTTATAGTTAAAATCGGATTCATCAAGATTAAGATGTTTCTTTTCTCCTTTTGCACCATACTCTATACCTGCAATATGAGCATGAAAATTATCTAACGCAGTTTGTCCCAGCTCTTTACCTATTTTTTCAAATATTCCTGCAAATTCGTCGTATGTGTTGGAAATTCCGTTATATCTTGCATGCAAGTGAGAAAAATCAACACATGGAAGAACTGTTTCGAATTCTTTAGATAATCTTATGATTTCTTCTAAATCTCCCCACTGAGTAGCCTTTCCTGTTGTTTCAGGGCGTATCCAAATTTTATTATTTACTTTCTCCAATTCAGCCGTTATAACTTCAATACCTTTATGTATTTGCTTATACACCGACTCTTTATCCATTCCTAAATAAAATCCTGCATGAAAAGTTATACTAAACCCATTAAGAGAATATGCTGTTTCAGCAGTCTCTATTATTCGTTGAATGCTTGCGTCGATTTTGTCTTCTTCTCTGGAATTCAGATTTACATAAAAAGGCGCATGTGCTGTTATAATTTTGTTAGACGCGCCGACGATATCTCTGCTTTTATCACTGATTCTGACTCCGCGAACAAACTCCAACTCTAAGCCATCCAAACCCATTTCATTAAGAATTTCAAAACCTGCTCCATATCCCTTTGCACCGGCTTTTAATGGAACTCCTGCCGTCAAAAAATTTAACTTTTCCATTTTTATTTAAACTCTTCTCCTATTTTTGGATCAACGATTCTTATAAAGTCTTTGCTATCTCCGATAAAGAAACTGCCAAACTGCATTACTGTCGGCACAAGCAAACCCTTTGAAGTAGCTATGAAAAATTTATCATCTTCAATTTTAGCAAGAGTACCTGCGGGATGCGGAAGACAAAATGCATCAGATGCGACTTCCGCTTTTAAAATTTTCATAAGATTCCCTCTGAACGTCGTACTTGCCATTATAAAAGGATTTAAGGCTCTTATAAATCTTTCAATCTCTTCTGCCGTTTTTTCATAGTTAATAAATAATTCTCTGTCAGATAGTCCATTCCCTGATATAAAAGTTCCTTTTGGCTGCGGAATCCTTGGCAAGTCTTGAGTTTCATACATTTGCAAGACTTGAAGCAAAAGTTCTATTCCGATAAAGTTTAATTCATTAAAAATTGTACCCATTGTAGCTTTAGCAGGTATATGATAAGGCTTTTGAGCAATAATATCACCTGTATCGAAACCATCGTCCATAAAATGAACCGTCACTCCGGTTTCAGCTTCACCGTTCATGATAACTCTTGAATAAGGATTCCCGCCTCTGTATTTAGGCAAAAGCGACGGATGAACGTTCAAAAAACCATCTTTTGTCGCATCTCTTAACACTTTTGGAACTTTATAATTATATGAACATACAACAGCTGCATCGACTTCTAAATCTTTTATAGTTTGAATAAGCTGCGGCTCATCCAATTCATCAAAATCTATGTAATTTAACCCTCTTGAATATATAAAGTTTTTGAAATCACCATACATATTGTGATCTTTTTTGGGGCCCATAACTCCCACAATATTAACGCCTGCCATTAACAGTCCGTCAATACCTATATATGCCATATCAGGAATTCCGACAAACAGTATTCTTTTTTTAAATTGCGATCTGGTAAACATTAAACCAACTCTCTTGCATATTCTTTTATATTCCTAATATTAACATTAAATATGAATTAATGGAAGATTCTGTTATAACTATTATTTGAATTCAAAAATAAAAGGGTGCAAATGCACCCTGAAAATCCAACTATCACAAATCAATATATTAAATTAAATTCATACTTCTCAGATTTGTAAAATGCACCATATTGCTACACTTACTAATCTGTATTAATCCAAATCTCTTCTTACAAAGGTTTATTCCACAAAGATTCTGTAAACTTGCTTTGAGTTGCAGCATTTTCAACAGATAATGCCACTGTGTTCGGAGTAAATATAACAACAGAATCACTAATTTTTTGAACCGCTCCGTCTAATGCGTGAGATGCTCCGCAAACAAAATCTATTGTTCTTTGAGATTGTTCTTTATCTAATAAATCAAGATGTAAAACAACGGTTTTCTTTTCAATCAATTTTTTTACAATCTGTGCAGATTCTGAGAAAGAACGAGGCTCAATAACGGTAACCTCACCTGATTTATATGAATTTGAAGGCATAGAAACAACTTTTGATTCTCTGCTTGTAATTCTGCTTGGCCTTGTAGAAATATTTGTAGGGTACATACTGTCTAAGTCACTTTCTTGTGTTTTTAATGCTAAATTATCTTCTATCGGATATTCTCCGCCAAAACTTCCAAATACTTCATCAGGATCTTCTTGTCCGTCTGAAAAACTGTTTTTGAAAAAATCAACAAAACTTCTAAAACCTTCTGATAATGCCATTGTTCCTCCACTATATTTATTATGTAAATAACTTTCTTCCTATTCTAATCATTGTAGCGCCTTCTTGTGCTGCAATTACGTAATCATCGCTCATCCCCATTGAAAGTTCAGGAAGCGCAATTTTAAACTCTTCCTGTAGTTCGTCCCTTAGTTGGCGAACATCACCAAATAAGAATTTAAGTTCCTTCTCTTCCGCTCCATACGGCGCCATATTCATAAGCCCAAGAACTTGAAGACCTTTTAATGATATAATTTCTGCAAATTCTTGTTTTAATTGCTCTTTGGTATATCCGGACTTTTGCTCTTCACCAGCATTGTTTACTTGTAATAAAATCTTCTCTCTCTTATTTAACGAACAGGCTGTATCTGAAATCTTTTTTGCAATTTTTAAAGAATCTACCGAATGAATAATGTCAAAATGTCTAACAACTTTTTCCACTTTATTAGATTGCAAATGCCCTATAAAATGAAATACCGATTCTTTTTGAATCTTCTCAGGAAGACTTTCGATCTTTTCTATTGCTTCCAAAGCTCTCGATTCTGCAAAATCTCTTATTCCGACTTCAAATCCGGCTTTTATTGCTTTAAGTCCGAAATACTTAGTTACGGCAATTATTTTGATATTATAATGTGCGATTTTATGTTTTACTTCGTCGAGGTTCTTTTTTACCAATGAGCTGTCGATAGCAACATCGTCACCCCAATTTTGTGATTGTATTAGCATTCCCCTCAACCTCAAGTTTATTATATACTACTTCTCATGACCTGCACAAGTCTTTATTTGTAACACTTTTTTTATTCATGTCCATCATGCTGAAACCCATGTAAATCATGGTTTTTGACCATGTTCTAATTGTTAAGTTTTGTTAAGTTTTTTGTTTTTTGTAAAGAACTTGACAAGCTTTAGCATGTACGGGGCATGAACAGAGCATGCCCTACCGCATTAAGAATAACTAATAGATTATTGTCCTAAATATGCCAATGTCTGCATTACTTCACTGGCAGCAGAGAACACTCTGGAATTCATTTGAATCATTCGTTGAGCAGATATCATATTTGACAGTTCATGCGCAATATCTACATTTGATTCTTCATATCCGCCTGATTCTATTGCACCGAATGCCATTTCACCTGCAACGCCGTAAAATATATCTCCGACATCAGGTCCCCATTCCCATAAGTTATTATTTAAAGATACCAAACCTTCTTGGTTTACCATAGTCGCAAGTTCCAATGCAAAATTTGAATTTTTTATAGCAGAGCCTTCTGCCGTTACGTCACTTCCTAAGATTGTTACACCTTCAGGTGTTGTATATTTCCATTGTAATGTTTCAGCATCATCAACATATTGAGTCAATACCGAGCCATCATTATATGTAGCAATAAGTATACCGTTTTCATCTATCGCTGTACTTTTTAAAGATATTGCGTTTTTATCGTTATAGTTAATCATGTCTTGAAGAGTAACAGTCTCGTTAAGATTATTAGACGTTGTACTGTTTCCCAAACCTGTTTCACCTAAGAAGTTGCTTGTTGTACCGCTTGAGGAGAAAGCCATTGTATACGGACCGGAAACAGTGTATGAAATTTTTCCGTCAGCAGCTGTGAAAGTAACACCATATGAACTTAAAGCACTGTTAAAATTACTTACAATTGTTCCTACAGTTCCGCTTCCGTCAGGGATGTCAACAAGAACATTTGTTACGGTTCCGCTTGAATCTGTAAGATCTACAGACACTTTACCTGATGTTATACTCGCATTATTCAAGTCTTCAAGCTTAACAGAAGAGATATTGGGATCTCCTTTTACAATAGCAAGCATGTTTTTAGGAATCTTAACAGTCTTATCGGAACCGGCGTTTGAATATATAGATTTTGCGCCCATAACTTTTAAGCCGTTTTGTGTAACAAGGTTCCCCGCTGAATCAACGTTAAACACACCGTCTCTTGTAAAATACTGATGTTTATCAGCATCTTGAACAACATAGAAGCCTGTTCCGGAAATCATAGTATCCAAATCACGCCCTGTAGAAACAAAGGTGCCTGCATCAAAATTTCTGGTTATACCGGAGATTTTTACACCAAGACCTATTTGCTTTGGATTTGTACCGCCGCCATCTTTTGTTGCAGCACTTCCGTATGACAAATTGTTTGAGTGCAAAGTCTCAAATGTCATGTTTGCTGTTTTGTAGGCTACAGTATTAATATTTGCTACGTTGTGAGCAATAACATTAATCTGTGATTGACCGGCATTAATTCCGGTACTTGCTGTGTGCAATGCTTGTGACATGTTTATTTTCCTCTCTGTTATCTGGTTTTGTTAATATTTTGTTTATCCGGGTTATTCTTTTTCTCTTATTGAAATAATGTTTTCAATAGAGTAATATTTATCATTTACTTTTACTCTTCCGCTGCCGTCTTCGAAGCTTGCTTCGGTTACGGTTCCGTTAATTTTTGTAGGATTTTTAGGATCGTTTTCATTAGGAATTTGTATGGTCACATCTTTTCCTATCATTGATAAAGTCTGTGTTATTTCTGAATTCAGCATCATGTCGTCATACATTGCATTAATATATTTAGCACAATTTTCAAGTCCGCTGTTCATTTGAGTCATTTGTTCCAATGATGAATATTGAGCAAGTTGTGACAGCCATTGCGCGTTATCTGTCGGCGCTGTTGGATCCTGATTTTCAAGCTGCTTTAGCATGAGTGTAAGAAATACATTGCTGTTATTCTGCATGCCTGTAGTTCTGGCTTGTTGTGCCTGAGCTTGAGTTGTTTCATTTCTCATTGCAGTTATTTGACTTGTTATTGTAGACATTTACCTCTCTCCAAAATTATATTATTCTAAATTATTATCTTTCTTCCCTATTCTCTTTCTAACAGAGTATCATCTTTTTCCTGTTCATACATCATTTGTTCAAAGGGTTTTTCTTCTTCTTTTTGTTTTCTGGCTCCTTGCTGCATATTACCGCCATTTGAACCTTCTTGTTCTGTTAAATCAGTTTGATTTTCTTCTGCAGGCTCCTCCAGTTTTACAGAAACATTATCTATGTTAACACCTTGCGCAAGAAGGCTTTCCTTTAAACCGTCAAGTCCTTTCATTATCAAATCTCTTGCATCATTAGTTGCAACAGTAAACAAAGCCATCAACCCGTCTTTTGTATTTAAAATTTGTACATTTACTTTTCCCAAGCTTCCGGGATTAAGCACTAAGCTTAATTTAGAATTGTTATGCATGCCGTCCAATTGCTTTGAAATTTGTTCTATTATTTTTTCAGATGTAATTTCTGTTGGCTTCACTTGAACATTTTTTATGCTCGTATCAAATTCAGAACGACTTATTTTTATATCACCTTGAATAAGAACTCTTGCAGCTTGTTCTTGCGGTGTTTGATTTTGCATATAATCTGCCGTTTTTTGTTCGGATTGAGTTTCTGATACAACTTTTATATTTAGCTCTTTTAACATATTTTCATTAAGAGCAGATGTCTTTCCTTTTGCATTTTCACTGTTTGATTGAGTTTTATCTTTTGCAGTCATACTTATAACAGTTCCGCTGCTCTGTTTTAAAGAATCAAATTGTTTAAAATTAGTTGAATCTGAATTTAGATTATTTGAATTGTTTTTGTTGTTTGCATCTGTTTGACTAATACTTGTACTCTCTTCCGTTTTGTTTGTTATTTCATTATTTTTTAAAACGGAAACTCTGTCATTAGATGTTTGTGATTGCAGCAAAAGTATTGCAGTCGGATCGTTCAGGGTATTAAGTTCGTTTAGCATAGTTGGGTCCTCTTCTGTGATATTAGATTCTTCATTTTCGTTGGTTTCTTCTGTGATATTAGATTCTTCGGTAGCACTGTTTTCATCTGTTACATTGGTTTCTTCTGCGATAATATACTCTCCGATATTATCTTGCTCTTGTTCATTTATTTGCTCTTGATTAATTTCACTATTACTTATATTGTCTTCGTTTTCGATTGTATCTGTATTTATGCATATATCTTTGATAACAGTTAAATTTATTAATGTATCAATTGTTGTATCTTTAAAAGAATCATGCATTTCACTTGTTGAATTGTCAGCTATATCAGATTCTGTTAAATTTTCAGAGTCATTTTCAGCCATAGGACTCTTATTATTATCATTTTCTTTATCAGAAGAATTGTTATTATTTAATTTCGGATTTTCTTTCTCTGTTTGTTTATCCAGAATTCTTGCAAAATTATTTGTTTCAATTTTTTCGTTAGATTCGCTCTTGCCGCTATTGTCACTATAATTAACAGCGGTTTGTGCCATCCTATTCAAGTTGTTTAGTAATGATTGAGTCATAAATTATTGAAACCTGTATCTTGCTGATGTAATATCATCTATTTCTTTTACTTCTGCCTGTAAAAATTCTTTATAGTATTCTTTTTCTTGTTTTTCCTTAAGTTTTTTTAAAACTTCCACTTTTTGATGTGCTTGTAAAACTTCTTGCTGCTTTCGTTTTAAAATTGCTTCGGTATTTAAAATAATTCGTTCTTGATTTCTTGCTTCTGCACTGAGTCTTACACCATAATCTCTATGCGATTGAATTTGCGGAATATCAAGATTGTCAGATGTATTTAAAATCTCCAGATTGTTTTTATTGTTTTCTTGGGCTGATAAAATAGATTGAAGTTTTTCTCTTTGCGCATTCAGAGCTGTTAAGATTTTAGCCATTTCCATTTGCCTTTCTTCCAACTCTTTTTCCCGCATATCAAGTACGACTTGCATGCGAAATTTAAATTTTTTCAACTTACCTACCTCGTCCAAAAGTACTTTTATAGAGTACCTATATTACTTTACAACATGTTTTAGGCTTTCACCTCATATAAAAGTAGTAGATTTTTGGATTTTTTAATGTTTATTAGAATTTGCAGAAAAATCAAAGATTTGTCAATTTTTAGTTTTTGCCGCAACCTCTTTCCGTAAATTATTGTTAAAATATTTGAACAAAATTTTTTATTTTGTCGTTTTTAATAATATAATTTTATTAGAATAAATTGAAAGGATGTGTATGGAATTAGGTTTTGCAGGAATTGTAGCAGCTCTCGTTGTTGCGATATTACTAATAAAATTAATAAAATTCGGTTTAAAAATAGTACTGTTTTTTGTATTAGCAGTTGTTGTATCCTTAACACTGTGGATATGCATTGCCAAGCCGGACATGCATGATCCGTTTTCCATTAATACAATTGAATATCTATTTAAAATTAATAAAGACGGTTCTATGACAACTACAAAACAGATTACGGAAACAGTTATAAAGGAGGATGCTAAATAAAGTGAAAAAACTGACGACTTTATTATTATCTTTCTTTTTATTAACCGCTCAAAATTGCTATGCAGTGAATGCTCTTTATTATGTAAAAGATATTAAAGAAGCTGAGATGGAACCAATTGTTGAAAACAGCTATTTAAATCAAAATTTCAATTTGGTGAAAAGAAATCCGTATTACGGAATTTCACCAAAAGGCAGTGAATCTGTCGTAATAATAATACAGCAAAGTGGTGATAATATGTTTTATTACTACAATGCAGAAGATAATATCAAGATTAACAAAGCTGTTATAAAGGAATTAAAAAAACAAGGTAAAATTGTAGAACAATCCTTCAACAACAGTCTAATTGAGATTTATGACAATTTGGCAAAAGAAGTAGCATCCGATACTCAAACTCTAAAAACATATAATTTTGAAGAGCCGTCTACAGCGTTTGAACCACCTAAACATGCGCAAACACAGCATACTCAGCCTTCGGTCTATCAGGGTTATGTTGCTCAACTAGAGGCAGGAACTAAGATACAGGCATATTTACAAAACGCAATAAACACTGCTACAGCATCTCAAGGAGATAAAATTGTTGCTGTTCTTACAAATCCTCTGAGCTATAACGGAATGGAAGTTGCTCCTCAAGGCAGCTTGGTATACGGAACATTATCAAAAGCAAGACCGGCAACATACGGTTCCAGAAACGGAAGGGTTGTTATTAATTTCAACCAATTGGTAACACCAGAAAACAAGATTTACAATATCTCAACAGAAGAGATTGATTTTACTGTTTCAAACGAAGGGAAAGTCGCAAATTCTATAAAAGGTGCAGCAGGAGCAGCTATCGCCGGGGCATTAGTAGGACTGCTTGCCGGTGCAATATCAGGAAGTGATCATATGTTTCGTTCTGCAGCAATCGGAGCCGGAGTGGGAGCAGGCTCTTCCGTAATCTTTTCTACCGCAGAAAGAGGTGTAGACGCAGAAATACCTTCATTTACTGAAATAGATATCACGTTAACTCAGCCTTTAAGCGTTACGGTAGGATATTAAAATAAAAACCGCATTATTTGTGTACAAGCAATAATACTTTGTGTTAAATTTGTACAGGATAAAGTTACTTTAAAAATTATCTTGTAAGGTAAGATTTAATTTTATATTTGAATTATAATAAATATTATAGGATAAGAGTAAGTAATATAAAGGAGTACATAAATGAAAAACAAACTCATTTTGTTTTGGGTAATTGTTGCACTGGCTATAACGTCTATTGTTGTAATCTGCACAAAACCTACAAAGCTAGGTTTGGATCTGGTTGGCGGTTCAAGATTGGTTCTTGAAGCTCAACCGATTAATAATGCAGAAGTTACGCCCGATATGATGTCAAGCTTGCAATTTGCGATTGAAAATCGTGTTAATAAGCTTGGTGTAGCAGAAACAGTTGTTCAAAGAGCAGGGGACAAAAGATTAGTAGTAGAGATTCCTGATGTTTCAGACTTAAATCAAGCTAAAGCTTATTTAGGAGAAACCGCTGAACTTGAATTTAAAGAGCCTTTAAAAGACGGTAACGGAGAAATAATCGGTTGGAAATCTACAGGATTAACAGGTAAACAGCTTAATAAAGCTGAATTTAAAACAAGCGGTCAAACCGGTCAATTTGTAGTTGACTTAGAGTTTGACATGGAAGGTACAAAAATTTTTGGTGACTTAACAAAAAGACTCGTTGGTCAACCGATGGCTATATTTTTTAACGGAGAAATGCAATCAGCTCCTGTTATCAGAGAACCGATTACCACAGGAAATGCTCAAATCTCAGGTGGAAATGACGGTTTTTCTCCGCAAGAAGCAAAGCAGATGGCAGATTTATTGAACGCAGGTGCTCTTCCCGTACCGGCAAAAATTATTGAAGAAAACACCGTAGGACCTACTCTTGGTGCAGATTCTATTGCAAAATCCAAAGTTGCAGGCGCAATCGGTTTAGGTTTTGTAATGCTATTTATGGTTCTATACTACAGAGCTCCGGGGCTTATTGCTGATGTTGCTCTTTGCTTATACGGATTATTTTTGTTTGCAATATTTAAAGCAGTCCCTGTAACATTGACTCTTGCAGGTATTGCCGGTTTTATTCTTTCAATCGGTATGGCTGTTGATGCTAATATCTTGATTTTTGAAAGAACAAAAGAAGAATTAAGAGCCGGAAGAACATTATTTACAGCTATTAATTCCGGTTTTGACAGAGCATTTACAAGTATTTTTGACTCAAACATGACAACAATTATAACTTGTGCAATCCTTTACTGTTTAGGTACAAGTATTGTTAAAGGTTTTGCTCTCACTCTTGCAATTGGTGTAATTGTTTCAATGTTTAGTGCAATAACAATTACAAGAAACTTCATGCACCTTGTATTTGGCACAGGAAAACTTGAAAAACCATGGTTGTTTGGTTTAACCCAAGAAGAAATTGATCAGGAATATCAAGCCGTAGAAACTAAGCGCGAGAAAGCTAAGTTCGGTATACTTGATTAATATTGAGGTTGTGAGCAACTGATAATATGAACCAAAATTCACTTAATCACTTGTTCACTTATATACTCAATCACATTAAAATCACTGAAAAAGGAGAAAAAATGAAGTTCAAATTAGATATAGTAAAAAACAGATTTATATTTCTTGCGTTATCAGCAGTGCTATTAACACCGGGTATTATCGCAATGATTTATTCATCAATCACATATCCGACACACGCACCGTTAAAAGTAGGTATTGATTATACAGGCGGTACAACTATTCAGTACGGAGTAAAAGAAGATATAACAAATGAAAAATTATCATCTGTTAGAACGAATTTGGTTCAAAATGGAATAGAAAATCCATACTTGCAGGTTATCCACGTAAATGACCAAGCAGGTTCTGATTTAAAATCAATTCTTTCAATAAGAACAAAGTTTATAGAAGAAGGATCGTCTGATCAAGATAAAATAACATCTGCTGTTAATAAAGATTTTGCAGGTTCTGAACTTGTTCAGGTAACGTCAGTAGGTCCTACACTGGGTAAAGAATTATTTAAAAATTCTTTAATTGCCCTATCTTTAGCACTATTAGGTATTATTGCATACCTAACTTTCCAATTCCAATTTAATTATGCACTTGCTGCGATATTAGGATTGGTACATGATACTTTGTTTGTAGTCGGCGTATTTTCCATTTTAGGCTTGTTCTTTAATGTTCAGGTTGATGCATTATTTGTAACGGCTGTTTTAACAGTAATCGGTGCTTCTGTCCACGATACAATTGTAGTATTTGACAGGGTAAGAGAAAATCTTAAATATTACGGTAAAAAGATGTCATTTAGCGAGATTATGAATGCAAGTATTAATCAAACTCTTACAAGAAGTATAAATACTTCATTGTCAACATTAATAACACTTTTTGCATTGTATTTTTTGGGCGGTGTAACAACAAGAGATTTTGTTCTGGCTATGATTCTCGGTATCACAATCGGTACTTATTCAAGTATTTTCTTCTGTTCAGTATTGGTTGATATTTGGGAAGATAAGAAAAACTCTGCAAGTCCTGCAATAGCATAATTCTAAAAAAGAATAGATAATACAAAAACAAGGACAAATATTTGTCCTTGTTTTTGTATATAATTAAAAAAATAAAAGGCTGAACCTGTCAGCCTTTGTAAAATTTAAGTGTAGAAAAATATGTGTGTACGAGATTTATAATTTGTGAAAATACCCATCCTAACATCATTGACGGGCAAAATTATGCCATTCCCATCAATTTATCCATTACAAGATCCATTACTGCAGGAGAAAGTTCAGGTCCGAATTCTCCTTCAACTACAGAATAAATCTCTTCAAATCTTTCCATATATCCTGCAATTCTTTCTTCTGTTTCAGCATCAACATTGCCAACTTCTGTTACTGCAGGTTTTGCTTCAACATTTACAGGCATAAAATAGTTATTGTTTGCAAGAAAATCCATTACTTTACTAGGATCTACCTGCGTATCATTATAATTATTTGCAGGTGCTTGTTGTTGTTCTTCTGCTTCATTAGTATTTGCATTTTGTCTTGGTGCATAGTATCCGCCTACACCTGATGTGTTACCGTATCCGATTCCGTAAACTCCGTCTGTCATTTTTCTACTCCTTAATTTTTCTTTATTTTCTTTACTCTATAGTTATCGGCATATTTTTTTAAAACTTTAGGGTTTTTGAGAATATTGTTACAAATCTTTACATAAAGGTGAAAAAAGGCAATTTTTTCGGGCAAAAAAACTTTATATAAATGTGTAGTAATAAATTAAAGGTGTAAATATGAGTGTAAATTTTGGATACGGCGGTTACGGAATGATGAATGGCATGGGTGCAATGGGCGCAATGCAAGGTTCACAAACCGGAGAAAATGTATTTAGGGAAATGGACCAAAAATATAATTGTAATCACTGTTATCAGCAGAACGCTGTTCCGTTCAGATATCAAATGTATGTAAATCCACTTCCGTATCAAGCAACTCATCCGTCATTCTTTGGGCGTATTTTGAGATTTTTTACCGGAGGTTAATTCTTTAAACTTTAATTATAAAAATTCATAATATATTTTAAATCTGACAAACTATCTTGAGGTTTTTTATAATTACATGCTCTTTATCTTACTTTGTATCATTTTCATTTCTTCTCTTGTTAAAAAGGAAGAAAATCGCATAAATTCCTTCATAGCGTCATTATATGAATACTGTCCCCTTTCGACTTTTTGCATCCATTCTCTAACTTCTTTAGTTATCATAAAAACCTCTTATATTAGTCAATAGGTGTAAATCTCTTCGTTCCGTTATCATCTACAATTTCATTCCACATTTTAGCCGGTCTGACCCAGTTATCACCTGTCTTAAGCGGTTGATACACAACCATATCTTCTAAGGTTTCAGAATGCTTTGCAAATCCGATAACTCTGTATAAATTTCCCTTAAAATGTTTGTATATTTTACCTATTTCAATTTCTTGCATGCTTCATCTTCTCCATCTGTTTTACCGTCATAGTTGTTATCAATTCCGTCAACACAAGAGCCGATTGAATCCTGTCCTTCTGCTCTCGGTGTGTACTTGAGCCATTTATCAGGAATTTTATTCCACTGATATATGAAAAAGTTTTTATAAAATTTTGCAGCTTTTGAATCTTTTAAAATTATAATATTTTCATCATTTCTTTTTTCACCGCTATTTGAAAAATTCATTGAGCCGATTACTACAACTTCATCATCGATTATAATTGATTTTGAGTGCATTTTCCCTGCATAATTTTCTGCTTTTACATGAATTCCGGAACTTCTCAGTTCTTTGTGTTTTGAATGCTTCGTAGAAGCGTTAAGTGCATCTGCAATTATTTTAATATCAACTCCGCGATTTTTTGCTTTTATTAGCTCAGATGTTACGCGTTTTTCTGTTATTACAAAAGCAGGAATATAAATATATTGTTTTGCATTTTTTATAAGCGGTAAAATTCCGTTAGAAATTGCTTTATCTTGAGGTGAAAAATATACGGTAATATTATCATATTGTTTATTAGAAGTAGAATTTTTATCATTATGATACTTTCCTCCATACATTTGTTCAAATTCTTGTGTATAAAACTTAGCTACTTCAGGAGATTTTATTACGATAACAGAATTTGAATTATATCCTGACATATCGGTATGAGATAAGTTTGCAGATCCGGTTATTACGGTAGAATTATCAAAGATATAAAACTTATTATGCATAGTACTTCTTGCTTCTGCGGAGTTTCTGTCATTTTGATTGTCAGGAATAAGTTTTAAAAATTTAAAAGTATCAGGATAAATATTCAAGCCTTTTGAATCAATATCATAGACCAAACGTATTTTTACACCTCTAGCCTTGGCTTCTTTTACAGCTTTTTCAACGGCAGGAGTTGATGAATACCCATATATTGCCATATCAATTGTTTTTTGTGCGGAATTAATATTGTTTAGAATCTCTTTGCAAATATCAGAAGAACAATTTCTGTCAGGAATTAATTTTGTTGTTAAATCGGAAACAATTATTTTGATATTACCGGATGTATAATTGGAAATAGGGAAAGAATTATTAATTAGCGGCTCTATCACGCTATTAGGCTTAAATTCTTCCGTATTTTTGACATGATTTTTTCTTACAATGATATAATTCTTAACTTTATGTCTGTTTTCTTTTGATATCGGATATATTTTATCCGTATCTAAGTCGAGTATGACAAATTTCCCGCGTCTTATCATCTTTAACTGTTTATTAAAAGCGTATTCATTTGTTGGTTTATTATCTTTTAAACAAAAAGCGGAATTATTAAACCGAGTTTTATAACCAAATTTATAATATATTAAGTTGTTATTTTTTAGTTGAACTTTTCTTCCTTCTACAAGATTTTTAGCCCAATATTTTGCAAAATTACCCAATATAAAAGCTTCATCTTCCGTAATGTTAAGCTTTTCTGCAAGATTTTTATTTTTTTCGGTATAATCAGAATCAAAAGAATCCACTTCAGGTATAATAAAAGATTTATTATTATCCAGAACAAACTCCAAAGGAGACATGACTTTTTTAACAGAATTGTCACTTTTTTTATTAAAAATTATATCAAATATCAAAAATGCAAGAAACATTATTGATAATATAAAAATACAGATTACTTTATTTACCGACTTCATACGGATATTATAAAATAAAAAGAAAAATAAATACGATATTAAGATTATGCAAAGAAATCTTAATTTTGTAAAAATATGGTCTATAATAAAAATGCAGATGAGAAATATTATAAAGGAGAAGAATATGCAGACAGTTGAAGAAATTCTTAACAAACTTGAAACAGCAGATAACACAACAAAAAATCAAATTGAAAATATATTAGTAGATCAAGGAACGGAAGTTGTACCTGAACTTGTAAATCAACTTCAAACAGTAAAAGGCATCAAAAGAGGCGTAGCAGCAATGACTCTTATCAGAATCGGAGAAGCTTCTGTAGAATATCTTAAAAAGGCTGCAAGCTGCAACAAAGACTTTGAATGGGTTGCAAAATACTTAATATCCGAAATTCAAGGTGTAGCAGCATAAAAAAGTTTCACAACAAAAAAGACCTCCTGTATATACAGGAGGTCTTTTTTGTGTCTTAATTATTATATGGGAGAAAAAGTTAAAATTAATTTGTATACTGATGGCGCATGCAGCGGGAACCCCGGTCCGGGCGGATATGGAGCAATTCTCGTTTATGTTGATTCAAAAGGTATTACACATGAAAAGGAACTTTATGCCGGATATAAGTATGTAACAAACAATCAAATGGAACTTTTAGCGGTAATTGTCGGACTGGAAGCATTAAAGAAGCCTGCAGAAGTAATAGTTACATCTGACAGTAAATATGTTTGTGATGCTTTTAATAACAATTGGATTGACGGATGGGTTAAAAAAAATTGGAAAAATGTCAAAAATGAAGAATTATGGAAACGCCTGTTAAAAGCAATGAATGAGCATGAAGTAAAATTCAACTGGGTAAAAGGTCATGCCGGTCATCCGTACAATGAACGCTGCGATAAACTTGCGGTAAATGCATATAAACAAGATTCTCTACTTGAATGTATATAGAGTTTAGTTTTATTGATTGTCATTTTTAAGCCTGTAGACATATGCCAGTATTTCTGATACTGCTACGTATAAATCTGACGGAATTACACCGTCTACAGGCACCGTATTATACAAAGCTCTTGCGACAGGTCTGTTTTCTACAATAGGAACGTTATTTTCTTTTGCAATCTCTTTGATTTGAAAAGCAAGGTAATCTACACCTTTTGCTGTAACAACAGGAGCCGGAGCAATAGTTTTATCATATTTTATAGCAACCGCATAGTGCGTCGGGTTTGTAACAACAACATCTGATTGCGGGACTGATGACATCATTCTTTGACGTGCCATTTGCATTTGAATAGACTTTATTCTTGCCTTTATTTTAGGATCTCCTTCTACATCCTTTTGTTCATCTTTAATTTCCTGTTTTGTCATTTTAATGGATTTTTCATATTCGTAGTGTTGATATTTTTTATCTATGTATCCCAAAATAAGCATTGCCAAACACATATTAATAATCATATTTATAAGAATCGATAAAATTATATGAATTGCTGTTACAGGGTCAATACCCACAAGTCCCATCAAATCGCCTTTTCTGGCATTTATTGCGGAATAACCGCAAGCTGCAACTACTACAATCTTAAGAATAGATTTTGCAAATTCTACCAACGTTCTTGGCTCAAAAGGATTAAACATCCTTTTGGCATTTTGAAGCATTCTCCTTGGCGAAAGATTATCTAACTTAATTTTAATTTTGTCTATTGCAAAAACATGACCAACGTCCATTCTTATAATTATTACCGAAAGAATAAGTAATAATGCAAAGAATGGTAATAATATAACGCCTAGCTCTCTGAAATACGGTAATAAAATTCCCATTACATTATCAGGATCCAAATACGGATTTAAATGTCCAAAAGTTTCCCGCATCATGTTCAAAATAGTTTCGCTCATAAGTTTGGAGAACACAGCCAATAAAGCTATTCCGGCAACCATTACAAGCGCTGAATCCATATCCCTGCTTTTGGATACATTTCCCTTTTCCCGCTCCTTTTGCCGTCTTCGCTGGGTGGCTTCTTCTGTTCTTTCAGCTGCGTCATTACCCATTTATATAAAAATTCCTTTTGATTTGTGACTAATTCTATTATATATCAAAATGGCTTATAGTGTCTCGTTAATATCAAAACCTTCTTCCGATAAACAGGTTGTATTAAATTTATAAGCTTCAAATGTTTTTGAAAAATAAGTTGGCGGAAGACCGGCTTTTTCTTTCAGGGAATTCAGAAATACTTCCCTATCCGGCAGCTGCTCCCAAACTATAGGCAAATAAACTGCCCTTCTCTCTCTTTCGGATATGATAATACCGTATGGATATATTTTCGAAAGTAAATCTCTTTCGTCTTTAAATTTTATTCGTTCAACAGATGACAGTATAGAAATAGATATTTTTATTTTTTCTAACTCATCCATTGTTAACGGAATAAACCTTGGGTCTTGAAAGGCTGCATTTATTGTATTATCAATTATATCCAGAATTAGAGGCTTTGTCGGATATATAGAACCCATACATCCCCTTAATTTACCTTCATATTTAATAGTTATAAATGCCGCTCCATATTCTAATAAAACAGGAGGAATGTGCTCCGGAACAAATGTTTCCTCATTAAAATAAGAAATTATACTCTGCCTTACAACATTAAAAATGTATTCTTTATAATATTTTTCTATAAATGCATTTTTTGAATCGGGAAACAAAAACCAAGAACCATAACCGACTACCTTATCTTTATCACCGCTTATATCTCCCGAATTATACATTTCAGCTCTTATGATTGAACTGTCATTATTATTTGCAAATTCAACCAAACCCTTTATACCGATTAATCCGCAAGCTTGTTCCGGTTCAAAACAGTCAATTTTTCCTGTTTCTATTATATTCGCCGTATATGTATCTATTTGTCTGCATTGCTCATGTGTGTAATAATGGCTCAAATCTGATGAAATAACAAAAGATGATGTTTCCCAGTATTCGGCAATAATATCAGCAATAAGTCTATAATCACACTTTCCTACCAAAATAGGAACAATGCGTAATTTTTTGCCAAGCTGTTTTAAATTTTTTACAAATTCCATTGCATTTTGCTTTTGCGGAAAAAATATGTTTTGTAAAAATGGTAGCTGCACTTCTATTGAATGTTCTTTATCAAACGGCACATTTGATACGACGCAAGGATACGTTTCCGCAAGCAGTTTTATCAGCCTGTTATTAACTTCAACACTACCAAGCGGTGTATCAAAATATGTATATTCAGGAAGTGCAATATTTGTAAAATTTTCATGATGAGAAGGCGCTATTATGAATATATTTTCGCTCGGCTCGAGATGCATAAAACCTGCCATTGCAGCATGACCTGAATACAAATATCCCGCATGCGGAACTATTATGGCCTTTGATTTGTATTCTATATCGGTTTTGCCTTTAAAAGAGTCTATTAGAGTATTTAATTCTTTTGCATCTTCAGGATAAAATGTTCCTGCAAAAACAGCTGTTTTGTTCATAACAAAATTATAAAATAATTAAGAATTAATAGCAAAAAATTTTATATTCATGTTTTAGCAATAATATGATAAATAATAATATTAGTTTTACAGGTTACAAAAATATAATTGCAACGGCGAACTCCAAAGCCGGTAAAGATAACGTTGTGACATATATAGCAATGCAGCTTAATAATGAAGGTAAACAAGATTTATTTGAATATCAAAAACTGCAAAAAATGCAAAATTATGTTGATGATAAAAATGATATTCTTCTGTTAACTCATATACTTGATTTGAAAAGCATGACAGAAAATATTTATCTTGGTTTGAAAAATATGTTTTTAGGTAACGAATTGAGATTAATAGAAGAAAACTTTGTACCGGAAAAAATATCTCAGGAAATGTATGAAAAAGAAAAATCTCTGCACATGAAGGCATATACATTACTTGCAAGCTTAACAAAAAGAATAAAAGATGAAAAATTTAACTTGCAAGACGAAGATATTGCAAAAGTAATTAAATACTTACATTCAACATTATATGATATAAAAAAGAACGGAATACCGCTGTTTGACTTTAATCAAAGTTTCAGACTGACAGAATTAGGATGTTTGGGGGTATTCAAATTTCAAGACATAGCAAGATCCTTCAATAACGGGATTACTCATACAATGGATAAATTTTTTGAAGAAAAAAGAGGGTGACTAAAAAGTCAAAATCGTTTAATGTTGGTGGGTTCGTCATTTAACGATAATATGCCTAAAACAATGATTATTGAAGACTTAACCCACCCTACGGTGTTCATATGTTCCAATGGTAATTTTGACTTTTTAGTCACCCTCTCTTTATCATATTTTACTTTGCATCAAACATTTGTTTAATACCGTCTACAGAGCTTAAAATTCCTGTAGCTTCGTATGGCATGTAAACAACTTTGTTATCTTTTCCGCTTGTGATTGCTTTCATCGTTTCAAGATACTTCATTGCAATTAAATATTTATCAGGCTGACCTTTATCTGCAAGAGCGTTAATAATCCTTTGAATAGCTTCTTTTTCACCGTCTGCTTCCAGTATTCTTGCTTGAGCAACACCTTCCGCCCTTAGGATATTAGCTTGTTTTTCACCTTCTGCTCTGTTAATTGCAGCTTCCTTTTCTCCTTCAGCTTTTAATACTGCTGATTTTTTCAAACCTTCAGCCTCTAAGATTGCTGCACGTCTGTCACGTTCTGCCTTCATTTGTTTTTCCATAGCTGATTGAATATCACTTGGCGGTATAATATCTTGAAGTTCAACTCTGTTAACCTTTACACCCCATTTATTAGTAGCCTCATCCAAAATTGCTCTGAGTTCTTGGTTAATCTTATCTCTTGAAACTAAACTTTCATCCAAATCAAGCTGACCTACTAAGTTTCTCAAATTGGTTTGGGTCAGCTTCTCAATAGCTTCCGGAAGATTTTGAATCTCATATACTGCAGATTTAGGATCCATAATTTGAAAATACAAAAGAGCATTGATGCTGATTGATACGTTATCTTTTGTAATTACATTTTGTCTCGGAAAATCATACACAGCTTCTCTCAAATCTATTCTGGTTTTCTTTTCTATATATGTATAAGATGAACCGTCAAACCCTTTTTTTGTAGTTTTCCAATCAATAGCTCTCGGTGCTTCCAGAATTGGAATAATAAAGTTAAAACCTGACTCCAGAATTCTATCGAATTTACCTAATCTTTCTATTACAACAACTTCAGCTTGTTGTACTATAATAATACCTTTTGAAATAAATATAATTGCTAATGCAATCAAAAAAACTGATAATGCCGGAAACACTTTAACTCCTCCCTTTTTACTACAGGTGAATAAGTGATTAAGTGAACAGGTGATTAAGTTGATTAAAAAGTTGTGTACTTTTCTTTAGTGTTAATACTCACCTAATCACTTAGTCACTCAATCACTTAATCACATTTTCTTACATACATTATTAAACTGTCATTCTTTACGATTTCTACTTCAGTTCCAACCGGAATTACAGAGTCCTCTTCGGTTCTCGCATTCCATCGTTCATCGTATATTGAGATAACTCCATTATTCCTTGAAACTTCTTCTATTACCTTAGCCCTTTTACCTATATATTTATCATTTATTCCTGTTTCCAATTCTTTTCCTTTTCTTTTTAACAATAACGGACGCAAAAATAAAAATGACAAAAATGAAAATAAACAAAATATTATAACTAAAGTTAAAATATCTGCTGTGAATAGCGAAATCGCAGCTGTAATAAATGCGGCAAAGGCAAAGTTAAGAAAAAACATGCTCGGAATAAAGAGTTCAAGCAATATAAACACAATTCCCGTAATAACAATAAACTCCCACAAGACCATTATAACTCTCCTTTTTTAATATTAGCCTGCTCTATTTAAGAGCAGGCTGAAACGAAAATTAAGGACTTATGCCCCTATTAGTTCATTAATTTCTGCAACCATCTGATCTGCATCAAAACCATGAACCTTAGCACCTGCTTCAAGATTCTCAAATCTTGCGGCAGCACAGCCTAAGCAACCCATACCGTACTTTTGGAATACCATAGCTGCTTCAGGATGAGCTTGTACTATTTCAATAATTCCCATATCTTTTGTTACTTTTTCCATTTTATTACTCCTTTTTTGACTTTCTTAAAAAATTCATTAAATCATCAATACAATTATATCACAGAATACTCAAGAAAGGACATTATATGCAAACAAAAATCCAAAATTTATTTAACTTTGTTCACGATAATTTGGGAAAAGATAATTCCGTTATCGGATTATGCGGTCTAAAAAAACAAACAGAATACGTTTATGTAACAATTCCAAAGGAATTTAAAAAAACATATGTACAGAATATAGAAAATAATTATTTGCTTTT
>CAMORE010000016.1 GCA_946623365.1 uncultured Acinetobacter sp. | reverse complement strand
TGTTATTGTTGCATGTTGAACCATTTGTCCTTGGATAGCTGTTGAGCCGTCAGAGTTTTCAGGAAGTTCCAATCCCATAAAAGCATCTGCATAATTTGTGGCTTTATTAAAAATGTTATCCATAAGCTGATTTGCATATCCAAGACTATTTTGCTTTCCGCTTATCAGTTCTAAGAAACGATTAATAATATCAAGTGCATTTGGAGACTCTGCTCCTTCGCTCATAATCCCTGACAAGTCATAATCCAAAGCTGCATCAACCGTTATTTGCAATGCTCCGTCTTCCGTAAATCCTATTTGGATATTAGCTGATGCTTTCATATTTATTTCCTGACCATCCATAACAGCTGACATATCAAAATCAAAATTTATATCTGCAAGCACATCTTTAATTGCACTTTCGGGAGTTTCTTCATTTTCTGTTTCTTCTGATTTTTCAGCTCCTTTTATATAATCCTGCCAATCAGGTATAGTTATTCCAAAAGAGCTTGCAAGCGGATTAATTCCGTTAAATTCCGTTTCTTGAAAAATCTTATTAATCTCATTAATTTTATCAGCTATCTCAGAATTTATACTGTTTATAAAATCTGAACCACGCTCTCCGCCTTGAGCTTTAGAAATAAGAGAATGTATGCTCTGAGCTTGAATTTGTATTAAAGATAATGAATTTTGAGCTGTCGAAATCATATCTTTAAACGCAGCTATATTATCCGTTGAAAGTTCAAAATTTGAATATTTTTGAGCCACATCAGGATTCATTAAACATGCACCTGCATTATCTGTTAGTTGATTATTTTTAACAACTTTATCATTATGCTGCCCGACAGAAGACAATAAATTTTTCTGTACGATTGAAGATAATGCATCAGTGTTGATTGAGTTCATACAATTTTCCTTTCTATAAAATTTTAAGTTGACGAAATAATATTTTTCGGCAGTGCTTTTCTTTCATACACAACAAATAATCTGTAATCCGTTACTATTTGTTATATAACTTTATTCCACAATTTTAAATACATTTAACAAAAAAACCAAATTTTGTTACAAAAATTAAAATATACTGTTTTACGAATAATCAAATGCTTAATTTCCGCGCGGAAGATTGGACAGAGATTCCCAAAAAAAACGGCAGATTCGAAAGTTTTTCCGCAAATTCGGAATATTAAGAATTGTTAGTGTCAGAATCCGTATTTTATTGACAACAGGGCATGTTCATTTTAGTATTAGGATACCCTAGTCGAAATTTTCTTGCCGGATTTGACGGCTTAGGGAGGGGGTAAATATTACTTCCAAATGATATAGGAACTGCCTGTGCAGCGCTTTTATCGATGTGAGCAATGTCTATCCTCAAAAGTTTTAAATGAAAAAGAAATATAAGTAGACAAGTGATAATTTAATAATTTGGCGAAGCCAATAATGAACTTATTCACCTATTCACTTATTAACTTATTCACTTTAAAACAAAAGTATTACTAAGGCAAAAATAAAAGGAGACAAAGTTATGCCTACAATGAATCAGCTGGTTCGTCAAGAACGTAAAAAGCTGCAAGACAAAACCAAATCGCCGGCTCTTATGAATTGTCCTCAAAGACGCGGCGTATGTACAAGGGTTTACACAACAACCCCTAAAAAACCGAACTCAGCATTGAGAAAGGTTGCCAGAGTCAGACTTACTAACGGATTTGAAGTTACTTCATATATTCCGGGTATCGGTCACAACTTACAAGAACACAGCGTTGTTCTAATAAGAGGCGGCAGGGTTAAAGACCTTCCTGGTGTAAGATATCACATTGTTCGTGGTACTCTTGACACAGCAGGTGTTGCTAACAGAACTCAAAGCCGTTCTAAATACGGTGCTAAGAAAGCTAAGGGAGGTAAGAAATAATGTCCAGAAGATCTAAACCGGAAAGAAGAATCCCTTCAGCGGATCCTATCTACAACAGCATAGATGTATCAAAATTTATTAACAGAGTTATGAGACGCGGTAAAAAGTCTTTAGCTGAAAAAATCTTCTATGCTACAATCACTAAAATTGAAGAAAGAACAAATGAAAAAGGCTTGGAAATATTCCAAAAAGCTGTTACCAATGCAACTCCTTTGTTAGAAGTTAAAGCAAGACGTATCGGTGGTTCAACTTACCAAGTTCCTATCGATGTTAAACCTGACAGAGGTTTTGCACTTGCTTCATCATGGATTATTGCAGCTGCTAAAAACAGAAGCGGAAAATCTTTCGTTGAAAAATTAACAAACGAATTAATTGATGCTTCAAACGGAAGCGGACAAGCTTGCAAGAAACGTGAAGATACTCACAAAATGGCAGAAGCTAACAAGGCATTTGCTCATTACAGATATTAATACTTTATGTAATAAAAAAAGTACGCTCTTTTCGAAAGGGCGTACTTTTTTTTTATTAAAGTTAATATCAGGTAATTATATAGCCGACTCAGGTAATACATATTTGTACAATTGTCCAGTAACATGTATTATACAAATTGCTAAGTAGAGAATAGACCAATGCGACAATTTAAAGATTTGTTATATTTAACTGTATATATTTTTTTAATGCTTTGTGTGTATAATAATCAGAGCAAAATAGCTCTCATATGCTTAATTATACTATCTTTTGTTTTTATCATTAAATATCAAAATATAAAGAGCAAAAATCAAAATTTACAGACCGTATATAAAGAGCGCCTAAATCACCAAAGAGATTGTTACATCAATGCTTTAAATCATGATTTACGAATACCGATTATTGCACAAATTAGAGCGATTGAACTGTTTATAAATGAAAACTTCGGCTCATTAAATGAAGTACAAAAAGATATGATTAATCAAATGAAACAATCATGCCGGTTAATGTTAAATCTTATATCTCTAATGATAAATACATATAATATGGAGAACGGTAATACGGTTCTAAAATATGAAAGGTTTAATATATCTGAGATTATTACATCTTGTTTTAATGAATTATTAAAAGATGCGGCAGAAAAAAATATCACTTTGGAATATAACGGTGAAAATAAAAATTTGGCTGTATATGCGGACAAAGAGGACATAAGAAAAGTTATCTACAATCTTTTAACCACATCAGTAAGTTATGTATCAGAAGGTGAAAAAATAAGAGTCGTACTTAAAGATATTAACAATAAGATTCAATTATCGGTACTGTCCGGCACAACTGTAAATCAAAAAGATTACCGAATCCCGAATACCCAATACACTTCTGTCGGAGAAAGTATCAGACTTTTATTTTGCAAAAGAATAATAGAAATTCATAACGGACATTTTATATATTCGCAAAGTCCGAATATTTTCAGATTTGAACTGCCTAAAATGGATGCTCTTATCTGAAGTAACTAACATATTGTTAACTGTACTGCTTTTTCAAAGTGTTTTTTTAAGAAAGAGGGTCTGTGATATTTAGTTAATCCGTATTTGTCGATAGCTTCAACATGTTCTTTCGTCAAATATCCCGCATTTTTTGCCCAATTATACATAGGAAATTCTTCATGCAATTCAAGCATATATCTGTCTCTTGAAACTTTAGCCAGAATGCTCGCAGCTGCTATTGATGCTGATTTTGAATCTCCTTTTATTATATATTTTTGCGGATATACATAATTTCTTATTAACTTATTACCGTCAACAAGAGTTAATGCGCCATCCTGCATTATACCGGAACAAGCTATATTCATTGCCTTTAGTGCAGAATTTAATATATTAATTTTTTCTATTTCTTCTACTTCTATGCATACAATTTTATTTAATGTATTCGTTAAAATACAGTCATATATTGATTCCCGTTTCTTAGCAGTCAATTTTTTTGAATCATTGAGAATCTCTAAATCTTTAATTAAACCGCTTGTTACATTTTCAAAATGGACTGCCGCAGCATATACTCCTCCTGCAGCAGGACCTCTTCCTGCTTCATCCGTACCGATTATCGGCTGATTAAATTGTTTATCAAAATTGAATAAATCTGTGACAGGCATGATATCAAATCTTTCCGCAAAATTTATTAATCTGCAAATTTTCTATCTTCGGATTTTATAATATCAAAAATTAACAATAAATACCATATTAACATTATTAGAAATTTTGTTATTTTAATCTTTTACAGTCTTAATTTCAGATAACATCATATCAACAAATTCAACTTCTTTTTCTCTTTCTGCTTTTTTAAAAGTTTTACGTGCACGCTCTAAAAGAATTTTTGATAACTTAGGATTATTTTTTATTATAACTTTTGCGATATCAACTCTTGTTTTTGCAAGTTCCATCTCATATTTTTGCAAGGAACTGCTTTTTCTTGAATATGTTTTATAGTTCTCTTTTGCGGAGCGATAATCTTTACAGATGCTTTCCAGTATTTTTTCTTCTTGAAAAAGCATATTTACACAATTATGAGTATCTTTGTTCTTTTTATATATTTTTTCTAAATCTACAAGTCTTGCGAGAATATGAATGGAATCTCCTTGTTCTCTGGCATATTCTAACCCCTGTAATGCGTATTTTTCTTTTACTTGATTATTTAAAAAAGACATTTTCATTAGATTACTGTATAAAATCCCCGGTAAATCAATAACTCCTATTCCTCGAAGAATTCCTGCCAAAGCAAAAATCTCTCTTGCAAAATTATTTTGTAACCCTGCTCTTTTATATCTTTTCTCAAAGTGACTGATTTGTGATACAAAATATGTGCTATCTTGTTTTCTGCTCTGAGTAATTCTTGAACGAAAACGACAAAAATCGCTATTTAATGCATTTAATTCTATTTTATTAATCTTAGCCATAATATATAAAAAACTGAAAATAAAATATTTGTCATTATTCCACCACTTTGTTAATTTTTGTAACAATATTCTTAAAAATCCTAAAGTTTTTCTAAAACATGCCGTAATACAAAACATAAGGTCTTTTAATGAATGGAGTATAAAAAATTTAATTAGGAAGAATACTTAACTTGATGAAAACACGCAAATTATAAAATACTTATCAGGAAGGGATTACTCACAAGAATCCAGGACAAACATTAAGTTGAGTAGTATGTCGGTATGTATCCGGCAATTTGGACAGGTTCCTCTCTAAAAAAGGGGAACTTTTGTTTTTAAAATTTACCGTAGCTCTATTTCATCTAACTTTTGATAAATTGCAGACATACATATAAAGAGAATATCTTTTCGGCAATCTTCTGATATTGCAGTCATATCAGGCATGATAAAGTCAAATGAAAATCCTGCATTATACAATATATTATTTTCTTCAATCAAATATGAATTTATAAACCCCATAAAATTTGCTTTTTCTTTTTGCAATAATAACTCCAATTTTTTTGAATAATCCGATAACAATACCGGACTTATCTTGTTATTCGGAAAAGTAAGCAAATGTTTTCCGTCAAAAATTGATATTATTTTATGTTTATCTCCATTCAAATATTTTTCTAAAAATACACTTTTTGATAATTCGGGCATTGTATCAAAAATTTCTTTTTTAATAGAAATAATCTCTTGCATTGAATTTGCTTTTTTTAAAATTCCGTCACCCTTGATAAGAATCGGAAAATCGACAGGGAGCGTTACTTTTGGAGGAACACTGATTTCGTATTTTGTAAGAATTGCGCGCATATAGTTCTGTGACAACCCCAATTTTGTCCATTCGGAATTTACGGAAAGGCAATTAATAAAATTCTTTTTCATAACATCTGCAATTCCTTCCGAAATCCATTTCTCTTCTTCTACAAAAACTATATCGATTCCCAATGCCTTACATTTTTTTGCCAATTCTCTAAAAGTGTTAAATTTAAGATTAATAACACCTTCTGATTCTTGTTCTCCTGCAATATAGAGCTTATTTAAATACTTAGAATTCAGTATGTCGTTTTTATATTTACCGTTACCTACTATCAAAATATTTAATGATTGCATGATGAGCATCCTCCGCAATTCCCGCCGCAACCATTATTAATAATCTTTTGCACGTCAAAAGGTTCATCTGCAAGAATTTTCTTTACAATAATAGGCAAAAGCATTTGTTCTATGTATGATAACTGCCGCACTAATTCGTCATAATGCATATCATTATTAATAAATATGGGATATTGAGTGATTATTTTTCTTGGATTTGTATAACAAATTGTAATTCCTGTTACCTTTACACCGCTTAAAAAAGCATCTTTTACCGGAGTTTGTGTGTCGAATGCAGGCAATAACGAATGGTGACAAATTACAGCCTTGCCTTCATATTTCTGTTCATAATCAGATAAAACTACAAGGTCATATTTATTCATGTCAATCGGGTTTGTTAAACAATCTACTTCACATTCTGATAATTGGTATTTAATAGCATCAATTATTGACGAATATTTGGAATACAGTATAGCAATTTTTTTCATAAGGATATTATATCACAGGAACTTTATGTAAAAAGAATAATAAGTATATAAAAATGTTAACCACTAATATTTTTACACTCCTTGTTCCTTGTTGGCGAGGAGTCCGACTTTACATGCTTTAAATTTACCATCAAAAGTTTACTCTTACAAATATGTAAAGTATCTTGTATAGGCATTATATTTACACCATCTAAACAGTGTATAGGTAGAAACAGGTTATTGTGTTACAATAAAGGTTATGAGGCATTTTAAAAAGAAAACTATAGTACTTTGTTTAGCATCTATGCTAGCTGTCATGGGTTCTTGTAATGCGGAAACATACAAGAATAGTTTAATGTCGATAAAAATTAACAGCGGATCGGGAGGAGCCGTCAGTCTAACAGCTTTTACAAGTAAAAATTATACACAGATGATAAAAACTGAACCGTTAGAAAATGGTGCCTTTTCTATTATTTTACCCGAAACTTACAGCCAAATGACTCAAATGCCTGATCTGACCGGATATCAAAATATAGAAAGTATGCAGGTTTCTACATATCCCTACACTGTTGAAAATAAAGGATACACAAAAATTTATATTAAAACAAAAGGGAACCCTACAATAAGTACAAACACTTCTCTTTATATACCCGATAACCAGATGACTGATATTCCGAATAACATTTCATCTTCAATATCATCATCTTCATCATCCGATAACGTACCCCCTAAAAATATTAAGCGAGTAGAACCTGTCAGCTATTGGGATATGCATAAATCCAACAAGCCTCAAGATAATCAAGAAACAAAATTAGAAAATAATAACAGCAGAAATAATTCTGTTTCAAAAAATAAACAAATATCAAAAAAAAACGTACAAACAGAAACTGAACCGGTAAACTACAATAACACAAACGAGTTATCAGATAACAGTTCATGGGAAAGAATAAGTATTGTTCTTGGTATTTTATTTATAACATTTTTATTATTTTTTGTATATTTTGTCAGCAAAGAAAAAATGGCATCTCTCGTCGGAGAATCCTCTGATTTTGTAGATGATGAGGAAGATAAAAAGAAAAAAACAAAAAAGAGTATTAAAAGTACAATAAAAGCTCTGGACAAAACATATACAAATAAAACTTTTTCAAAACCGGCTGAAACGATTGAAAAACCTTTTGGTGATAAGGAAGATATAAATAAAAATAATGATGACGTAAATGAATCTGCTAACATTGTTGATTTAGACAGTTTATTTAATGAAGCTAAAAATGTACAAAACCAAAATTCTGAAGAAATAGAAAATACTGTTGACCAAGAAGAAAATGACGATTTGGCAGATTTTCTGAATGAATTTTCTTTTGAAGATAATGAAAATCCAGAACAAAAAACAGAGTTAAAAGAAGATATTACACCTTCATTTAATGAAGAATTATACAACCAAATTATCAGTTCGGATTTTTCATTTGATAAAAGTGACATAAGTAAAATCGAACAGCTTATGCAAAACGAGCTTAAAGATGAAATTATTGAAAATCCTGAATTATTTATTTCTAATCCTATAACAACTACCAAAAATGAAATTTTCGAAAATATTATTGCCGAATACACTATTAAACAAGACATTTCATTTTCCAAAGATGATGTTGATGCTCTAAAAAAAATAATGAATGTTGAATTAGATCCTGATTTTATAACCGATTTGAGAACAAAACCCCAACGTACACAACAAATGCTAAAAGAAATATCCCAGCAAAAAGATATTCGAAAAGCATTACAGCAAAAAACCTCAGAAGCAAAAATTCTTAATGTAAAAGAATTTTTGCCGGATTTATCGGAAGAATTAAAAAAACAAAATAATAAAAATTTTGAATCAAATGCAAAATCTCAAGTTGTATACTATAGTGAAGGGTATGAAGTCAGTAAATTATCTGTTGATTCGGAGCTGTCTGACATTTCCGCTGCGCTGCAAAGAAAAGATGCCACAGAACCAAGACCTTCAGACCCTATTGTTAAAGTTCTGGACGGATATGACGTCCCGACATTGCATATAGATTTAAATGATTTACAAGAAGATAAAAATGACGAACAAAAAGAAAATCAACCTAATATACCTGACGAGAATGCTCTTCTAAAAAGTCTTGCAAATATAACATTCAAACCTTTTTATGAAGAAGAAGCAGAAGAACAAAATAAAATACAAAATGAAGAACGTAATGGTGAATTAATACAAAATATGGAACAAGAGACCGTTCAAGAATCAAGCAAAACAAATCTTCCGAAAACAGAAGTGAAGGATGCTAAGAACAATAATATAGAGTTGATTGAATTAACAAGACAGCAGCCTAAAAAAACTGTAAGAGCAAATAAAGATGCACAGCAATTACTATTGTTGATAGAAGAACAAAATGCTAAAAGAAAAACTAAAAATATAGAATATACCGCTGAAAAAAAAGCAAAAAAAACTGAGGCTGAAAGAAAACAAAAAGCTTTAAACGATTCCAAAGAATTAATAGATATTATTGAAAATAATAAGCCTGTTGATGCAAAAGAAAAACCTGTAAAAGAATCAGAAAATAATAATGAATGTAATATTAACGGTATTCACTATGATATTATTAAATATGCGCAATGTGATTCAAATATAACTTGCGCTCTTGCAAAAAGCGGAAATAATTACTTAGTAATTGGAATGCATAAAGGTTTAACAAAAATTTTGAAACAGTATGATAATTTAAAAAAAGAAACTATTGCAATAAGATTAAATGAAAAACTTACGAACGGCACGACCCAATATTTAGTAAAACTCTGCAGTTATAAATTCATAATTAATGTTTTTGAAAATGATATGGAGTTTGTAATGGATTTATGCTAAAACGTTTGCTAATTTTGCTTTTATTACCGTTTATTTTTTGTTCTTGCATTAAAAATAACAGAGTAGAAGAAATCTCTTTTGCCTCCTGGGGCTCAATTACAGAAGTTCAAATACTGAATAAACTTATTAATCAATACGAACATGATAATCCAAACATAAAAATTAATTTCATACATATACCTCAAAATTATTTTCAAAAAATTCATTTGCTTTTTGCATCTAATACAGCTCCTGATATCATTTTCATAAACAATCTCTATCTTCCGCTGTATTCAAATCATCTTGAAGATTTAACAGGAATAATCAATAAAGATAATTTTTATTTGCAAAGTATAAATGCATTAAGTTCAGGTAACAAAATTTATGCCATTCCGAGAGATATTTCTAATTTTGTATTTTTTTATAACAAAAATTTAACCGGAGATATTAAACAGAATTGGACCTTTGCAGATTTTAAAGAAATCATAAAAAATACAACAACGAAAGAACACTATGGTGTAAGTTATGAACGTGATATTTATTGGGCATCCCCTTATACAATAACCTTAGGCTATAATAAAGGAATTGAATTTTATAAAAGTATCGAAGGGAAATACGCACCAACGCCTGACAAAGTAGGAAGTTCAACCCTTGCTCAAATGTTTTTGGAAGGTAAAATAGCATTATACTTATCAGGAAGGTGGATGTATCCAAAGATAAGTTCATCCGCAAAATTCCCGTTCGGAGTTATAACATTTCCAGGAACAGTTACGGCAGATGCTTCAGGGTGGGCAATTTCTAAAAATTCTAAGCATAAATCATCTGCAATTAAATTTGTTCAATATCTCTCATCAAAAGAAAGTATAGACTATTTTACAAAATCAGGGTTGATAGTTCCTGCAAGAATTGACTCTTCTAAGATAATAAAAGAGCAAGCTTTTCTGGATGCAATCGACAAGTCAGTTCCGAATAATGTTGATAAAAATTTTAGCAAAATGCGCGATGAATTAAATAAAACTATATTTAAGTAGAATTTACCCTACTCAAAAATTCTGTTCTACGTCAACTTCTATCTCAAATTTTCTGTTCCAAGGATAAAGGTAGTTAATGTTTATTTTAGGGGTTATTTCATCTTTAAATAATTTATCTATAATTTTTTCCTCATACGGTTTCATTAATATCTTTATATCGCAAGGGGCTTGTATTTGACTTCTTACGTTTGCTTGATACCCCCAGTCGTCAAGGTATCGTATAATTTGTAGTTTATTATAAGCCTGTTTGTTGTATTTTTTTGCCATAAATTTAACTTTTATCCCTGCAAGCAGACTTCCTAAAGTATTAGCGCTTGTGTTCCAGGCAGAAAACCCGTATTCAGGAAGATTATTTTTTAATAATTCTTTTACAAAGCTATTATCAGCCCCGTTTGCATACCGAACATCCGCAGCTGCATAAGGTTTTGACGGCGGCATAAAAACTTCGTTATAGCCTTCAGTTTCCCAACCCATTACAAGCTCACCCTGCTTTTCTTTAAAATTATTTATTACAAGTACTATATCAGCATTTGCTTCTTTATCAACTATCTTAAATCCGCCCAGTTCCAATTGTCCTAACACAGAGTTCTCTATTGATACATCCTCGTAATTGGAAATTCTGTCTATATAATCAGGCTCTGTAAATAAAGGAAAAATTTTTATCTCTTTTTTAATTGCTCTTGCAAGAAGAGTCAGCGGGATCTCATCAGCACCTGTTTTAGTCTTTCCGCCCAGTTTTTCAAGCTCTTTCGCTTCTTCTACATTGAACCCGTATTGTGCACAATCATCTTTTGAAAAGATTAGTGTTTCAAACAGACCTTCTTTTTGCCATTCCAAGTATAGTTTATTAATCTCAAAATTACGTTTCCTAGTCGATACATAATCATCAATAATATGTTTTGGAATATCAGCGGCACAGTTTCCGTTTTTAGAACAATTATAAGAATATTCAAAAATCTTTTTGCCCCAATCTTTCCAGTATTCTTTTTCTTCCTCATTATAATTGTTGTTAGAAATACGCATAATACTCGAAAATGCGTATACTTGCTTTCCTTTTATTATCGGCTTTAACTTTTCTATCCTTTTTTTTATATCCTCGTAACTATCCGTAATTCTTCTGGAAGGAATTAACCCTCCATATGCGAGCGTATCGAGGGATAGAATCATCGCATCAGTTTGAGGTATATTTTTTAACCATTCAAATATAGCTTCTACATTAGCATATTTAGATAAACTTCCTAAATATTCTCTCGGGGGAATAAATAATTCTATATCTTCATCAATAGCACAGATATCCTTTGCCAGATTGTAACACACAGGACGATTATCAATAGGTACAAAACAAATTTTCATACCAGAATATTAGCACATTTATAATGTTTTTGTAAAGAATTGTAACATTTTGTCTGTTTTTTCGATTTTTTTCTAAAGTTTTTTAAAATTGTACCGATATATAAAATTGTAAGATAAAGATTTGGGGTAAGTTGAATTTTCAAAATTCAATAGTGTGTCAGAAGGTCAAAAATTTTACTTTACAAAAAATATAATTATACATTTACTTAATAGCGAATATTTTGTAGAAGCATAGTTTGTAATATCAACCAAAATAATACATGCAGACTGATCAACTGTCATGTCAATTATAGCGTACTAGCCAGATGAAAGGAGCATTTTAATGGTAGCAGATTTTAGAACTCAAAAAGTAGATTTGAACAAAGTTTCAAAAGCAGTAAAAAATTTTGTAAACAATGTCGCAAAAACAGAGGGAAGCAAAAAGAAAATTGATACGGAAAAAGAATTTAATTTATTGGGGCAGTATCTTTCCGGAAACGGATTTACAATGAACAACGATGAAATCGGTTATATTCAAGGTTTTATGTTTGAATATCAAGAGAAAAAGACTCAAGAATTTGAAGAAAACAATGTAACTGATAATACAAAAAAAGAAGTTTCAAAAATTGCAAAAAGAATGGGGAATAAAAAGAAAATTGATACAGATGAAGAAGCTCAAGCGCTTGCAACAATGCTTAGAAATTCACACAACGAACTCAATTCAGCAGATTTAGCTTACGTTCAAAATCTTCTGATAACAAGCGGATACGCAAATTATCTGCCAAAACCCGAGCAGCCGCCTGTAAATGTAGTCAATGTAACAATTAATGAATTTGTAATTGAAGATGAAAATAAAAATAATGAAGGTAAAACTAACGAAAAAACAGTGAATTCAGTGCAAGAAAAAAATACTGTAACTCCAAAAAGAAAAAAATATAAAAAATACTATCCGCCTAAAGCACCGGATATTCAGCCTGAGCCTGATCCAATCCCTGCACCTAAAGATAAAGATGAAAAAAAGCCGGAAGAAAAGCCAAAACCAACTATTGCCGAATCTGACAGAGCAAAAGGGTTTGCACTGGCAGATAGAGTAATTAATGAATTAAATAGTCATGTTGCGAGCAATTCGGTTATAGACGATGCTTTATCAAAAGTTAATTCTAAAAATGCATACAGTTTTATCGGTAAATTTATACACGAATCAGATGGCGGGTTAAATGAGGGTGTTTTCAGCGTAACAGATTTATTTAACAGACTAACCTACAGCGACACTGCTCGCGTAATGAATGTTTTATTAAAACAAGCTCGAGATATGAATATAGGCATAGAAAAATCTGCCGGATATAAACAGCTTTATGACGAATGGAAATACGCCCAACGATTAATATCGGAAAATCCGGATGCAGATCCGACTAAAGAAACAATTAAGCGTGCAGATCGAGCAATTGAATCTTTATATAAAGAAATGTCTAAATTTTATGATGCGAAATAGTATCTGAAAACCAATAATAAAGCGTTCTTTGGCATTATGCTTATTGAACGCTTTTTTGTTTTTATTAATGTTTTAAATTTTCCAAGAATTCTTTATTCGCATCTAATGTATCTTGAGAAGCAGCTATTGAATAGATTGGGGCTCCCGCAAAAACATTTTGCGCAAATTCTGTTATATCCTTCTTTGTAATATTATCAACTTCTTTATAAACTTGATTTTTCATATTAATTCCGTAAGCCGAATTCAATCCTGATTCAATTGCGCATATTTTTGCATAATTACCTTCGTTATTTAGCAAAGATGCTTTTATTGAACGTTTTGCAATTTCTATATCTTCATCCGTAAAGTTTCCGCTAATTAATTCTTTTATTTGTCGATTAAAACCGTTTATAGACTTTTGAACATTATCAAATTTTTGTTCTCCGATATCTTTATTATCGGTTGTCGTTAGTATATTCAGGCTCAACTTACCTCTATTTCCCATGCTTGAAATATTTGAATAAACTGAGTACGCCAAATTCTCCTTTTCCCTTAAAACGTCAAATAATCCTATACTCGAATTTGACAGAATAGAATTCATAACCGCGCCGACAGCTTTTTCTTTTGTTGTGCCGTTATATTTAAATCTGAAAGTTTCGGATATATCTGCTTGCGAATTATAATTTGGAACAGTAAATACAGCAGGAACGGTAATGTCATGATAAATATCAAGCTGTTTATAATTATTAGGCTCCACTGCCGGTAAGTTATTTATTATTTGTAAAATATTGTTTTTAACAATTCCTGAATCCGATTTTGGAACATTTGCCGTTACAATCCCTCTTGAGTTATTTATAAGATAGTTATGAAATTCTTTTACATCATCTACAGTAATTTTATCTATATTATCCAAAACCTCTTGATTCATTGATGCAAACGGAGTTATCATATTGTCAAATTCTGACTGCATATAAGCAGAGTTCTTTTCAAGCCTGTTTAAATTATCTTTTACTTTGCTGACTGCCGTTGCAAGAGTTTCCTCTGTTATATTTGGATTTAAAAGCAAATTCTCTAATGTTTTAGTTCCCAGTTGATAATTATTAGTATCTCCCGCAAAACTTGCAACAATACCATTATGACCGCACTTTACGCTAAGCGACATGTTATTTTTATCTTTAAAATTTTCAAAATCGTTATATGAGTATCCTTTTATACCGTTTGCATATATTTGATTTAAAACTTCTATTACACCCGGATTTTTCATATGTGGCTTATCTTTATACAAGTTTAAAGATAAGTTAATATTGTTTGAATTTGTATCATAAAAACCAACATTATAGTTGTTGTTTAATTTATATTCACTAATGTCATTTGTATCAATTGGGAGTCTTGACGAACCTTTAAATGAAATATTCTTATTTTTATCCGGATGAACAACTGTTATGGCGGCCTTATTTATGTCAAAATTTTCTTTTATGGCTGCTGTTAATTCATCTGGAGTAACAGAATCTAAAATTTTATTATATTCTGTCACATATTTTAAATCATTATCTAATACTGAATATCCTACACAGTCATTTACTGCGATAGAATGCTCCAATAAATCTTCATTATTTTGTTTTAATCTTTGTTTTAATCGTTCTAATGTTTCATTATTTATTTTTTTTGTTCGTCCGAGAGTGCTGAATATATCTTGCAATATACTTTCAACCCTTTCATCTCCTGCGCGCAATGCTATAAAGTTAAATTTGCGAGCATTGGAATCGGTAGAGATTTTCTCACTGCTTATTACAGGATATACATTTTGTTTTTTTAATTTGTCAGTTAAGCCTGCTTCATGGGATTCTAAATATGTTAATGCTAAATCATAAAGAACTTTTCCTTTTGTATCATTATTTTTAACTCCCGCAAATCCTATTACAATTTCTGAAGAAGTTGCCTTATCCGATATAAAGTCTTTTCTTACGGTTTTTTCTATTGGTACTAATTTTTCTTCAAACTTTTGCCCCTTAGATATTTTTTTAGATATAAAGTTTTTAGAAACAATTGCCATCACTTCATCAGGATTAACATCTCCTGTAATCACAATATTTGTATTATCGGGAGTATAATATTTATTGTAATAATCAACAACATCTTCTCTTGTGAGATTTTGAATATGCGCAACACTCCCGCCAACAAGTTCATCAGCAGGATTTTTTACATTAAATAAAGTTCTTATTGTCTGGTCAAGAGCTATCGTTTGGGGATTATCCATAATCATATTAATTTCAGAAGAAACAGGCCCTTTTTCTTTTTTAATCATATCTTCAGAAAGTTTTAAATCCTCTGCCATAGAAGCAATTACTCGTATTTGAGTTTCTAAATCTTTATTTTCTAATAAAGGAGTAGAATTTACATAATCAGTAATCGCGTAGTTTGTACTTGCATTTGCCCAGCCGCCGAGTTTATCAATTTTTTTAAAAGAATCACCCTGCTTTAATTCTAAATGTCCGTTTTCGCCGTTTGTGCCGTTAAATGCCATATGTTCTAAGAAATGACTAATCCCTTTAATATTTTTCGTCTCGTTCATAGAACCAACATTAACATAGCTCTTAACAACGGCAGGAGAATTTTTCATAGGAACTATAGTTACTTTGTAACCGTTAGACATTTTATAAGAATATACTTCCAAGCCGTTATCAAGCTTATCTACCGCAGTTTTTTTATATGATACGGGCGTGCATACTCCAAAATCAGGGGTGACATAATTAAGTTCTTTTATCTCCCTTTGTGTTTTTACAGGCACACTATAATCTGCGGAACGATTATTTATTCCGCCTGTATCAGATTTAAACACAATATTATTAATACCAAAAACCTTCATATATATATAAAAACATTTATGTTCTTATAATTGACCAATTGTTAAGAAAAATTAATCTTTTAATTATCAGTACAAACCATACAAATCTCTTACATTGAAATATAATAGCTTTTTTAATAATTCCTCGTCATTAAAATATGAACTGATTTTTACTCTAAAATTATCTAAATTTTTACGATACAGAGCATTAGACTGATTAAAATCTCCTACAGGCGCATCAGATGCCCATAAAATACGATTTGTGTAATCACCTTTTGGAGTATTTTTAAGTTTTTTTATAAGTAAAATAACATCTTCTAAATTTCCGGTTCCGAAATCTATCCAAGAAGTATCGCAATACAATGTTGCACTTTCAGTACGTATAGAATTTAAAAGAATTTTTATTGCTTCTTTATGTGATTCTCTCGGGCCGGTGGATAAATGCCCCAATATAATCGGAACATCCGGAAATTGTTTAGCCTTTTCATATATTAAAGCCGGTGATGAAAAACGAGATTTTATATGACCAGAATGAAACAAACAAGGTTTCTTAAATTTTCTTGCAAGCTCTAAATACTTATCATATTTAGGTGAAGTTGCAGGAAGCTTTTCACATTCCGGATGAAACTTGAGTCCGATAAATTGAGGATATTCAGTTAGTAAATGCCTCATTACGTGAATATCAAGAGATTTATCTACCTGGCATACCGCAAGCGGGAGCAGCTTTTTATATTTTTTTGCAGCTCTTATCATATCCAAATTGCAATCAAGCTCGCTTTTTAAATAAAGACTGTCAATTCCCTCAAGATTTGAACAAATTGCGTAATCAACACAATCTCCTATTATGTCAATAATAAACTCGGGGGAAAAATCTCCCCACTGAGAAAAACGTCCGTAATGTGTATGTGAATCTATAATCATTAATAACAATTATACAATAAAACCTGTTTTAATTTTTACTTTTTGTAATACAATATAACAATATTGGAGGATATTTTATATGCCAAAAGAAAATGCTATAGAAGCAGCAAAGAAAATAAAAATGCTGGTTTTTGATGTTGACGGAGTTATGACAGACGGTAGTATTACATATGATGAAGACGGAAAAGAATATAAAACATTTAACGCAAAAGACGGGCATGGGGTTGTAAGAATGAATAAATCCGGATTTATTACTGCCATTATAACGGCAAGAAATAACGGGACTGTTCAGCACAGAGCAAAAAATCTTAATTTTACCGAACTTTATCAAGGATATAAATATAAGTTACCGGCATTGGAAGAACTTATGGCTAAATATAACTTAAGCTATGAAAATGTTTCTTATATGGGAGATGACCTTCCGGATATATGTATTTTAGAGAAAGTCGGTTTGGCATGTTGTCCTAATGATGCAGTAAAAGAGGTTCAGGAAATTTGCAATTTTAAATCTGTATACGGCGGCGGAAAAGGAGCTGTAAGAGAACTATGTGATTTTATTCTGGAAGCACAAGGAATAGAAAAAGAATACATAGTTTGTGAAGGTAATAACAGATAAATTTATTTTTATAAATATTCTTTTCAACACAGAAAAAGAGGATAAATTAAATATTTATCCTCGGAATTAAGAATAGCTGGAAGTATGAAAAAGATTTAATAATTTAATTTAACTTAAAAAAACAAACATTGTGTATTAGATGTGTGGCTAATTTTTCATAATTATTCTACTGATTACCCTAATGTATAATAAACTTTTTTCTTTTTTGAAAATAAATTAAGTATAAAAGGAGAAAAGTTTTGAAAAATAAAAAGATATCATCATTTTTGATAATAACATTTGCTTTTATGCAAATATTATCAATCAATTATCCTAACTACGCTGTTTTTGGGGAAGAAATTTATAACAACAATTCTATTGACGTACAGGCTGTAGAAACTACTCAACAAGATAAATATCCTGATTACGCAAAAATGTATGTCGGAGATGATAAACATGAAAAATTTAATCGAAAAATGTTTAACTTGAATATGAAATTAAATAAATATGTTGCGAAACCTATTCATATAATTTGGTCATCTATTATGCCTAAATTTGGTATTGATAGAATCAGAGATGCATATAATAACATTGAGTACCCAAAACGACTGGCAAGCTGTATTATACAAAGGGACGGAAAAGGTATTAAACAAGAAACTATCAGATTTTTAACAAATTCCACCCTTGGTCTTGGAGGCTTATTTGATCCGGCAGACAAAATTTTTAAAATAAAACCGACTAATGAAAATATGGAACAAGCTTTGTGTAAATGCAAAATGGGTTCAGGCTCCTATCTTGTAATGCCTTGTCTGCATTCTTGCACTCCGCGTTCTTTGTGCGGACGTGCTTTAGAAGCAGCTCTCGATCCTTCAGTTTATTTAGCCTCTCCTATCACTTCTATTGTAAAGTTCGGTTTGATGCTTAACAGAACATCCTATATGCAGCCGCTTGCACATTTGATAGAAACAACTTATGCTGATCCTTATGATATTCATAAAAAGCTTTTTGGCATAGAAAATTACATAAAAAATTCCAATTTTGACAGACAAAAACTTGTTACGGAAGAAAAAGAACTTATTGAAGATGGATTAACAGAAAAAGCGGAAAAACTTATTGAAGAAGAGAATATTACAAATGATAAATTTTCTTTTAATAATATTCCGGATAATGAACATCCGACAGGATTTTCTTCTGATATCGGTAATATTTTACCATTGGCGGATTCTCTTAAAGCAGATATAATAATTGACGGCTACAAGACCCAAACTCCGATAATTGATTCTATGAAAACGGCTCTTTTTGACGATAAATCCATAGATAAGTCCATATGGAATGAAATCTCTATTTGGAACAGAAGTTTCGCTAGGCGAATTAAAACAGACTCTATAACTGTGGACGGCAGTAATGTGCCATATAAGTTCAAATACATATTGCAAAAAGACAAAACTGCACCAGTTGTATTTCTATATCCGTCAATAGGAGAAGGAATAGGGAATCATCATTCTCTTGTATTCGGAAAAATGTTTTATGATAACGGATACTCCGTTGTTATGCAGGGAAGCCACTTTCATTGGGAATTTGTAAAAAGCATGCCTGAAGGCTTTGCCCCCGGAATACCATATAAAGATGCTCCTTATGTAAGAGAAGTAAGTGCAAAAATATTAGACAGACTTGGTGAAAAATATTCAATTGCGCCGAGCAAAAAAATTGTTGTCGGAACATCTTTTGGTGCAGTTGCAGCTTTATTTGTTGCAAATGAAGAAAATAAAAATAACATACTAAACATAAATAAATATATTGCTATTTCTCCGCCTATAGAATTGAAATACGCTCTTGAGCAGTTAGACAAAAATAGTGATGAATTTGATAAAAATTCCGATGAAGTTAAAGATAAAACAGCATTAACTGCTGCGAAAATATTACAATTATATGATTTGAAAGATGAAAAAATGTTCAAAATAGATAAGTTGCCGTTTTCAGATGAAGAAGGTAAACTGATTACAACATTTATTCTCAGGCAGAAACTCTCTGATATAATTTTCACACTGGAAAAAAATCCAAAAGATAAAAAATCTGATATTTATAAAATGATTAATAATATGAGTTATCATGACTATGCGGAAAAGTATCTGGGATTGGGCATTAACGGCAGTAATCAAACTGATGCGGAATCGGAAATATACAACAAATCTTCTCTATATTCTTTGCGAGAATATTTGATGACAAGTAACAATTATAAAATATATGAAAGCATTGATGACTATTTTATAAATAAAGAACAGATAAAAAAATTAAAAAATATAGCGGGTGAAAATCTAATTTGTATAAATTGCGGTGCTCATTTAGGCTTTTTATATACAAAAGAATTTTTGGAGAATTTTAAAAATATGATGTTTCAAACATAATAACATCTTTAAAATATTATAAGAAAGTATTAAATTGCATAATATTAATATAAATATTAATGTTATTGAATTATATATACTTTTGTTGTAATATATTCAATGTAAAAGAAGAGTTTTTGAGGTATGGGTTACAAAATTTTATCCAAAAAAGAGTTATGTCCGAATCAGTATGAAATTACTGTTGAAGCGCCGTATGTTGTTAAAAATGCAAAAGCAGGACAGTTTATAATATTTAGAGCAGAGGAAAACGGAGAAAGAGTACCTCTTACGATTGCAGATATTGATAAGCGTTCCGGTGCATTAACACTTGTATTTATGGCTGTCGGATATTCTACAAAAAAACTGGCACAATTAAATGTAGGTGATGAACTGGTAGATATAGTAGGGCCTTTAGGACAACCTACTCATATAAAAAACTATGGTACAGTGGTTTGTCTTGCCGGTGGATATGGAGCAGCTCCTTGTTACCTGATTGCCAAAGCTTTTAAAGAAGCAGGTAACAAAGTATATATGATTATGGGCGCAAGAACAAAGGATTTAATATTTTGGCAGGACAAAATGAAAGATGCCTGCTCAGAACTATTTATTACTACTGATGACGGTACATTGGGAGAAAAAGGTTTTGTTACTCAGGTTCTTGAAAGAATTATGCACCAAGAAAAAGTTGATTATGCTATAGCCGTTGGTCCTATGCCTATGATGAGAGCTGTTGCAAATATGACAAGAGATAAAGGAATTTATACTGAAGCCAGTATGAATCCGATTATGGTAGATGGTACCGGCATGTGCGGTGCATGCAGAGTAACTGTCGGCGGTAAAACAAAATTCGCTTGCGTTGACGGACCTGACTTTAATGCTCACGAAATAGATTTTGATGAAGTTATAAACAGAACTAAAATATATAAAGATGAAGAACGCAGACGTTCAGAAAATTGTAATTTATTAAAAATGGCAAAATAAAATAGGAGATAACAGATGGCATCGGATGAAAAAGCAATACCTTTATGTCCCCTAATGAGTGTAGGCTCACAGGTCGAGATTGTATGTATGCAAGAAAACTGTGCTTGGTACTTAAAAAATTATAAGATTTGCTCTGTATATATGATGGCACATAATTCAATGCTTGATGTACAAGCAAAACAGCGAGCTGCAAAACAGGCTCAACAGTAGGTTATGTTACAAAAATGCCGATTAGTAAATCGGTTTTTTTGTTCTGTATAAAATTGGTATAACCAAATGATATTTGACTGCGGGGAGTAAAAATGAAAAATACGGTTGTTATAGGTGCACAATGGGGCGACGAAGGAAAGGCAAAAATAACTGATTTGCTGGCTGAAAAAGCTGATTTAATAATCAGGTATCAAGGTGGTTGCAATGCAGGGCATACTGTTGTTGCAGGAGGTCAAACTTATAAATTTCATCTTATACCGTCAGGCATTTTATACAAAGATACAGTCTGTTTTATCGGCGCAGGTACTGTTATACATCCTGAGTCATTTGAAAAAGAGTTTAATGAATTAAAATCTCAAGGCGTAGATTTTAAAAATTTAAAAATTTCTCCGCTTGCTTCCATCACAATGCCATATCACATTGAAGTTGACGGTTATAGCGAAGCCCACGCAGGAAAAGGTAAAATCGGAACAACAAAGCGCGGTATCGGTCCGACTTATACTGATAAAATGCAAAGAATCGGATTAAAAATTCAAGATTTATATTCATATGAAGCCTTAAGCGAAAAACTGGATATGATACTTCCGATAAAAAATAAACAGCTTGAAAAAGTTTATGGTCTTGAACCTTATACAAAAGATTGTATTATTTCTCTGTGTGAGAAGTATGCAGAATTGTTTAAACCATATGTAGCATTTGATTGGCAGGACATGCTCAACAGATACAAAGACCGAACAATCCTGTTTGAAGGCGCGCAAGGCGTAATGTTGGATGTAGATTATGGAACATATCCCTTTGTTACAAGCTCTAACCCTATTGGCGGCGGAGCTTCAACCGGAAGCGGTTATGGACCTACCGTAATTCAAGAGGTTGTAGGTGTTTCTAAAGCTTATGTAACCAGAGTAGGAGAAGGGCCTTTCGTCACCGAGCTTACTGATGAAACCGGTAAGAAGATACAGGAAGTTGGGCATGAATTCGGTGTAACAACAGGAAGACCAAGAAGATGCGGATGGTTTGATTCTGTAATTATGAAATACGCCGTTTTAGTTGGAGGAATAACAAAAGTTGCTCTAACTAAAATTGATGTTTTTGATGACTTTGATGAAATCAAAGTTTGTACTGCGTATAAAGATTGCAGAAATGATAAAGTTTACACGACATATCCGACAGACGTATTTATTCATAAGTATTTAGAACCTATTTATGAACCCCTGCCGGGATGGAAAACTTCATTAAGCGATATTAGAAGATACGAAGATTTACCTGAAAACGCAAAAAAATATATTGCACGAGTAGAGGATTTAATAGGAGCGCCTATCGGTATAATCAGCGTGGGACCTGATAGAGAGCAAACTATTTTTATTGAGCATTAGTTAAAATGTAAAACAATAAAAAAAGAAGAAACTTTGTTCAAGTTTCTTCTTTTTTGTTAACCTATACAAGGCTTTTATACATTTCCAAATACTTTTTAGCACTTTCTTTCCAACTAAAATCAGCATTCATTGCAGATTTTCGCATTGCATTAAAAGTGTATTTATCTTTATAAACATATAATGCACAATTTATAGCATCCTTCATTGCCCAACCGTCATAACCCCAGAATTTGAAACCTGTTGAGTTATCAAGCGGATATCCTGTTACTGTATCTTCCAGACCTCCGGTAGCTCTTACTATTGGAAGCGAACCATAGCGCATTGCAATGAGTTGAGATAATCCGCAAGGCTCAAATTTGCTTGGCATCAAGAAGAAATCACTTCCGGCATATATTTGATTTGCTAAATCTCCCCTGTATCCTACATAAGCTCGAATATTCGGCGTATTATTTGATAACCATATAAACAAGTTTTCGTATGACTTATCACCTGTTCCCAAGAAAATAAAATCCGCATCCAAATATCTTAAATCATTTTCCACCTGTCTTATCAAATCCAAACCCTTTTGGTCAACAAGTCTTGA
>CAMORE010000015.1 GCA_946623365.1 uncultured Acinetobacter sp. | reverse complement strand
AAAAAAAAAGAGTCTGATCGACTCTAAAAACTTTTAATGTGTGAAGTGTAGTATGTGTATGTATATGTAGTATATTGATTAGAAGTCAGCTTAAATTGCTTTGTTTAAATTTATATGCTCAATCCCTAAAATAAAATCCTTATATATATAAAGTTTTTTCCTTAAAAGAAATTGCCTATTTTACATCAATTGTAAAGTTTTGTAACAAATATTTTAAAGTGTGAAATTGGATAATTTTGAAATACTTTATATATATGTAAGATAAAACAAGGTATAAGAAAATGGCAAACGTAGCAGCACAATTAGGAAATTTATTAAGCGTAACAGCAGATTATAACTATTATGTTAATCAACAAATCTACTGGTCAAATATGTATGAAGCAAATAGTCAAAAGTTGTCAAAACAACAAAGCTATTATCAAAAATGGATGGATGCCGTTGATGATGCCGAAGACCCTGATAAAAAATGCCAAGTAGGAAATAGAGTTTGGAAAGATAAAGACCAAGTACTAAGCAGAGCAGAAGCTGAAGCTTATGCAAGCGCTAAAATATCAGACTATGATGAAGCTTATTCTCTTGAACTTGCTGAATTAGATACAGAATATGATACACAAAAAACACTATATGAAGCATTAGTTACCTTATTACAAGCAGAAAAAGATGCAGACAAACAACAAACTGCAACAGCTGCTCAGGACACAGGTTTACTTCAATCATAATAGAGAGTTATCGATACACTTTAGATGCATTATACATCAAAGATGCTATCGTCATCGGGCCGACGCCCCCCGGAACCGGCGTAATAAAACCACAAGTTGGAGATACGATATCAAAATCGACATCTCCGGTGAGCTTGCCGTTCGTATCTTTGAAGATACCTACGTCAATTACAACAGAATTTTTCTTAACCATCTTACATCTTACAATTTTTTTACCCACCGCAGATACTACGATATCCGCGGTTTTTATTATTTCATCAAGATTTGGGGTATGCGAATGGCATATTGTAACAGTTGCGTTTCTTTTTAACAACATTTGCGCCATAGGTTTTCCGACGATATTGGAGCGTCCTATAACTACAGCGTGTTTACCTTCAAGCGTTATATTATATTCATCTAAGAGCATTAATATTCCCTGTGGGGTTGCAGGATAAAAATAAGGTTCCATGCCTATTGCAAGTCTGCCTACATTTTCGGGATGAAATCCGTCTACATCTTTTTTAGGTGAAATAGTTAAAATAACTTTATTTTTATCTATTTGTTCGGGAAGCGGCAATTGGACAAGAATACCGGTTACTGTATTGTCATTATTAAGTTCAATAATTTTATCCAAAAGTATTTGTTCTTTTATGTTTGAATCAAATTCTATAACTGTAGACTTAATACCGACTTTCTCTGCAGCTTTTTGCTTGTTTCTTACATAAACTTTGCTTGCGGGATTATCTCCTACTAAGATAACAACGAGGTGAGGTATCTCTGCCCCCCCTGCGTCGCTTCGCGACACTTCCCCCGCAAGGGGGGCAGATACTCTTTTTTTTATTCTTTCTAATATCTTTTCAGACGTTTTTTTCCCATCAAGAATATTCATTAACTATTCTCCTGTGGTAAGTTAAGTCTAAAATAAAATTGTTTTACGGCTTCTTTCACAATATCAGAATTCCAATCGGATGTACCGTTTTCTAAAGTTTTATCATAAGGTATAGAGCCAAGTATTTCTAATTCTGAATCTTTTATAATTTTGTATATATCATCTAATTTTTGATTATTAATTTTGTTCATAACAACGCCAAGCTGTCCGCCCGCAGCGTGTTTTGTTGAGAATTCTGCAATCCTTTTTGCAAGCTTGACTGATTCTATTGTAGGATTTGCAACAATAAGAGCCAAATCAATATTAGTATCTACAAGTTGGTTTAAATATTTTAAATCAAATTCGCAATCAAAAATAACGAAATCATACCTTTCTATAAGCTTCTGACAAGCATCATTAATTTGAGAGGTTATCGGACATCTGCAATCTTTTGCACCTACAAACCACGAAACAATAATATCCGTACTATCATTGATTGGAACCAAAATATCTTCCAGTGCCCATTCTACAAATTCGTGTTTTGTCATCCCTTCCGGAATTCCGGTTTTGTATTCATGTTTACCGCTTCTTATACCGTAAATTGTGTTTCTTATATCTTTACCGAAAGAATGCCCGAGTTCTCCGGTTAAATCATTATCAAACAACAAAACGGATTTCTCAGGGAAATACTCTTGTAAAACATTTAAAAATGCTTTAGTAATCGTTGTTTTCCCGCTTCCGCTTTTCCCTGTTATTGCAATTTTTATAGACAAATTTTTACCTCTTTTTATATTCTATCACAAAATTCAAGACACTGGAATAAATAGGTAATAATTTGATTTTAAATAAATATATAGAATACAAAAAGCCGGATTCTTCGGCAAACAATGCCTCAGAACCACAGGACGTGGAATATCGCACAAAATGTGCAGTCATTTTGAGGGAGATTATTATATTTACCCCTATCCTTCTTTCCAAGAAGAACCATAATTTATATCAAGTTCAAGCGGAACCTTTAATGGCTGATTTAATTCCATAGCTTCCGATACCAACTTTTTGATATCTTCCAATTCATCTTTTGGAACTTCAAAAATCAGTTCATCATGAACCTGCATAATCATTCTGGTTAAATAATTACCTTCTTGAAGTTTTTTGTCTACTTCTATCATAGCCATTTTTATCAAATCAGCTGCAGTACCTTGTAAAGGCTGATTTATAGCAGCTCTCTGAGCAAATTCTCTTATTTGATAATTCGGGCTTCCTAATTCAGCCGCAAGGTAACGCTTGCGTCCGAAGATTGTTTCAACATACCCATGGGTATTAACAAACTCAACCTCATTTAACATATATTCTTTTACTCGAGGGTATGTTTCAAAGTATTTGTCAATAAATTCTTGCGCTTCGTCATTTTTTATACCGAGATTTTTAGCTAGTCCATACTTTGATTGTCCGTAGACAATTCCGAAGTTAACAGCTTTCGCTTTTCTCCTCATATCTTTTGTAACTTCTTCTATCGGAACTCCGAAAACTTTTGAAGCTGTCATAGTATGAATATCTTCACCTGATTTAAATGCTTGTATAAGATGCTCATCACCTGAAACATGAGCAAGCAGTCTAAGTTCTATTTGAGAATAATCGGCACTTAATATGTAATAATTTTCTTTGTCTTCGGCACAAAATGCAGAGCGGATTTTATTTCCTTCTTCTGTTCGAATCGGAATATTCTGTAAATTAGGGTTTGAAGAAGAAAGCCTGCCCGTAACCGTTAATGCCTGATTATATGTTGTATGAATTCTGCCGTCACGCTTACTTATAAGAGCCGGAAGTGAATCCGTATATGTTGATTTTAACTTAGAAAATTTTCTGTGTTCCAGTATGTATTCGCATATTTCGTATTCTTGAGCAAGTTCTTCAAGAACTTCTGCACTTGTAGAGCGAGATTTTTTCTTTTTTGTTTTCAGTTCTAACTTATCAAATAAAATTTCTGCAACTTGTTTTGGTGAATTTATGTTAAAGCTTTCTCCTGCAAGTTGATATATTAAATCTTCAAGCTCCGCAAGTTTATCTGTCATATATGCAGAAAGCTCTTTGAGATAGTTAACATCAATAGCGACACCGGTATGCTCCATTTTTGCAAGAACAAGTGTCAAAGGCATTTCAATATCATTAACAAGTTTTTTTTCATCTTCGTCTAAATTATTTTGCCAATATTTATATAGCTTGAAAATTGTGTAAACTTCATCACACGCATACTTTTCTTCTTCTGAGGGCTGACTCATAATATGATTCAGAAAATCAAGAGCTTGCGCGTCAAGTGTATGCTTGCGATTAGGATCTTTTACGTAACTTGCCAGTAATACATCATACTCAATTCCCGCAGGCTTAATTCCGTTGTTCAAAAGTAAATGATATTCTGATTTAACATCATATCCAAGTTTCTTAATGTCTGCGTTCTCTATAATTTGTTTAATATCTGAAACATTATTAAAATAATATGATGTGTTTCCGTTTGAAATAGCAGTTCCGTATATATTACCTTCTTTTTCATAATATTTAACCGCTAAATACTTTTCTTGTAACAGTTTTTTTATTATCTCTGATTTATTTTTTTCATCCGCTACTACATAATCAAAATCCGAGTCATTTATATTTTCTTTTATTGCCTGACTGAATAACCCCTGCTGAATAGGTGTAAAACTGTTATCATTTTGTTTTTGGGCAAAAATACTCAAATTTTGTGGCTCAATTTTTTCTCCGCTAAATGAACTCAGAATCTTGTCTATGTTTTTTATAAATGTGTAAAATTGCATTTTTCTTAAGAATTCCGATACCTTATTTAGACTTGGCAGCGTAACTTTTGCGGTAGAAATATCAAAGTTAACATCTACATCCCTAATAATTGTGGCAAGCTCTTTTGATAAAATTGCAATCTCTTTCCCTTCGCAAATTTTTTGTTTAACTGCTTTTTCAGGAATATTTTCACAATCATCCAATACAGCTTCCAAATTAGGATAACGATTTAGAAGTTTTTGCGCTGTTTTTTCTCCAATACCTTTGATGCCGGGAATATTATCGGATGTATCTCCCCTTAAGCCTTTATAATCTGTTATTTGATTCGGATATACTCCGAGTTTTTCATAAACTTTGTTCCAGTTATATTCAATAAGCTCACCCTTTGTCGGAATTAATACTTTTACGGTTCCTTCTCTGTCAATCAATTGAAAACTATCTTGATCACCGGTTAGAATAAGAGTGTCATGCCCGTTTTCTGATGCTATACGTGAAATTGTTCCAATTACATCATCAGCTTCAAATCCCTCTTTGGTATAAATCGGAATATCAAAAGCTTGCAATCCTTCACAAATAACCCCGATTTGAGAACGTAATGAATCGGGCATTGCTTCTCTCTGAGCTTTGTATTCTTCATATTTTTCGACTCTAAATGTTTGACGTCCGACATCAAAAGCTACAGCTATAAAATCCGGATGTATTTTTGCCAAAAGATCGAAAATTGCTTTAAAAAAACCATAAACAGCCCAAGTCGGCTGATTCTCAGAATTTTTCATTCCTGTTCGTTCCAGCGCAAAAAATTGTCTGAATGCAAGTGCGTGACCGTCAATTAATATTAAAGTCTTTCTGTCAGACATACCTACTCCCTATCTATAATATTTGTACAAGTATAAGTCACCACAATAAACCTTGTTTTCTTAAATTATTCAACCCCTCACCCTTACCCTCTCCCACAAGGGGCGAGGGAATTTCCGCTTAATTTGCATATTACATAGAAATTTTATAAGTTTTTAGAGGTGACCTATAATATTATTATATCAAATACACGTATAAAATAAAATTTAATGGCAAAATATTGTAAAACGATTCCCCTCTTTTAGCTTAATAATTATTATATGAATAATTGCATTGATAAATTATTTATATCAACCTTTATGATGTGGTATACTTTTATTATGAAAAAGAAAATTTTAATTATTGGAAATGGTGCGAATGCATATGCTTTAGCAAAAAAATTATCGGATAAACACGATATATATGTAACTCCGTCAAGTGATACTTTAAAAGATTTTGCTACGTGTTTGGATATTAGAGAAGATAACGCTAATGAACTGTTAGATTTTGTTTTGGAAAACGGAATAGATATGACAATTCCTGTTTCATTAAAATCTTTAAAAGCAGATATTGTCACAAAATTTACGGAAAATAAACAACAAATATTTGGTTCTAATACAAATACAAATGAAATTATGTATAGCAAAACAACTGCAAAAAAAATTCTTTATAAGCTCAGAATTCCTACACCCAAATTCGGAATATTTGAAAAACAAAATTTGGCATTGGATTACGTAAAAAACCAAAAATTCCCGCTGGTTATCAAAACAAATGATATAAATAGTGCTGTAGTTGTAACCGCTTTACAGACAGCTAAAAATATTATAGAATACACAGCTATAGACAGAAATAAACGTATTATAATTGAAGATTATATATATGGAACTCCCTTTTCATTCTACGCTGTTACAGACGGTTATAAAGCATTACCGATAGGAAGTTCTATTACTTACAAATATTCTCTGGACGGTGATGGCGGACAATTAACAGGCGGGATGGGCGCATGTTCACCTAATTTTAAGCTATCAATTGATGATGAATGCTTTATTATGAATAACGTAATATACCCGACTTTAGATTATTTTGAAATTTCAGGAAATCCTTATTTAGGCATTCTCGGTGTAAGCGGAATCCTTAGTGATGACGGTAATATATACATACTGGGCTGGCAACATTTTATGCAAGATTGCGACTGTGCCGCTATTTTAGAAAATATTAATGATGATTTATACAATTTATTTGAATCTTGTATCATCGGCGCTTTTAGCGATGAAGTTGATGATATTAATATCTCGGATAAATATTCTATGTCATTAGTTCTAAATTGTAACAGTAGAAATTTAAATGAAAATGTTATACAAGGATTAGATAACTTATCGGATGATATAGTAACAACTTACTATCCATCGGTAAAAAGAAATAAGTATTTAGAGTTGGAAGCTGCATACGGTCAAGTTTTATCATTAACATCATCCGCATCAACTTTATCAAAAGCGCGCAGCAATATTTATACAAATATACCTGATATAAGTTTTCAAGGTTTACACTACAGAAAAGATTTATGTAATATAAAATATTAAGACATATTTTGTAATAAAACTTAATATTGAATAAATATTTGTCAATTTTATAAAGTTGAAATACTTTATATATATATCCGAGTGAAAACGTATCATAGACAGTTAAAAAGGAGTATTAAATGGCAAGAGTTTTGATTTCAATGCCTGAAAGTTTTTTGGGTAAGATTGATGAAGTAGCTGAAAATGAAAGTCGTTCTCGTTCAGAACTTATTAGAGAAGCTTTAAGAAGTTACATTACACGTTCTCAGGTAAGACAAAATAGCTTAGCAGACAAAAATGCAAGGTTATTGGAAGCATTGCTGGATTAACTATCTATCAGTTACATTGAATAGCTGATACATTCATGAGGAAAAAATTAAGAGAAAGTAAAAAAGCAAAAAAAAGAATCCCTCATCAGGGATTCTTTTTTTTTTGCATAAATATATAACACAAAGTATACATTAATTAATTCTTTTAACACATAACAATCCAAAATAACTTTCTTGCTTGTTTTCCGATAATAATTGCAATCATGGTAAAGAAAATATCATATAAAATTTGGATTCCGCTTTGTGATGCAATCCAACTTGTAATCAACTCCCAAGGAGCATGGCGCAATGTAGATATAAATAACATGTATAAAATTCCGAGAATATGAATTGTCACAACTCCAAATAACGATATAACAGGAATTCTTAAATAATCAGTTTTTCCTTTTAATAAAGTTCCTGCAAAAAAGACCGCGGGTAAAAATGCAAGGATATACCCAAAACCGTATTCAAATAAATAACTGACTCCCCCTCCTAATGCAAAAATAGGGAAAAACATACCCAAAATAATATATCCCAGTATCGCTAATATACCGAATTTTCTGCCCATAAGAGCTACAATAAAAAATATTACAGGTATTTGCGGAATATAATCATATGTCGTAATAAAATGACTAAAAACCTCGTAATCAGTCAAATCCTGAGACAAATAATACAAACCGTCAGAAGGAAAATACGGATGCTTTAACGTAACTTGCGTAAAAGTTGCTACAATAATCAATATAATAGAAAGTCCTGTCATAACTAAAGTCCCTAAGGTTATTCTGATAGGTTCTCCTTTATATTTAAAACTGTTTATTTGGTCCGCTATTCTTTTACTCATTAATTTTTATCTTCTTTTCTAGATTTTCTTTATTTTGCTCAAACAATGTCTTGAATTTGTCATAAAAAATATTTTCAGTCCACATAATCAGAGCGTCCTCATTGTTATCCTGATAATAGCCCTTTCTTGTTCCCAGTGACTTAAATCCGTACTTTTCATACAGATTGATCGCCGGAATATTTGAGACTCTTACTTCCAGTGTCAGATATTTAATATTATTTTTATAACAATCTTCGATAACTTTATAAATAAGAGATTCTCCGATATGATTTCTTAAAAATTCTTTTTTTACGGCAATTGTAGTTAAATGTCCTTCGTCAATAATATGCCATGTGCCGGCATACCCCACTATATTATTGTCAGCTGTTTTTGCTACATAATACTTGGCAAGATTATTCGACATTTCATCATAAAAAGATGATTTTGCCCAGTGATGTTTTCCATATGCTTCTGACTCAATTGCAACGACATCCTCTATATCATCTTTTGTCATTGTAACAATTTTTATTTCCGATACTTTTACTATGGACATATACTCTCCCAATCAATATCATCTTCAGTTTCTTCCCCCGGTTCTATTATATGATCCCCATCTTCAAGCATCAGCATTAAAGATAATTTAAGCTGTTTTTTGTAATTTTCCAGAGCTTTTTCTCTGGTTTTTGCACAAAATGCAAAACTCGGAATCTCTTTAATTTCAATATAATGATAAGGATTCCCGTTAAAATCCAAGTCGGTACCTTCTATTAAGGTCCAAGGTAAATTCATATAATAATCTAAGTCTTTAGTCATCCAGCGACCTTTCCGTTAAAGGTTGTTTTAACATTATTCCTTCTCCGCCTATTACATTAGCTTGCTTTCCGTTTATATACAGATATACAGGTAACTTTGTATTGGCTAACGATGTTTTTATTAATTGTCGTATTCGTATCTCAGTACTTTCTGCGCCGCCACCACTTTCAAAAGCAGGTGATAAGTCTATTAAGATATTATTATCATCCTCTCTAACAGACAAAATCTTTGTGTCAGAAGGTATTTCCGAGGATAAGCCCTTATTTTTTTCCCACTCGGAAGGAGCTTTTATTAATTCTGATATTGCATATGCAAAGCAAGATTTTTCTGAAGCTGTATCACATTTTCTGCTTACAAATCTTAGATTTCCCTTTTGATCGGTTACACATATTTTAATATTTTTTACTTCATGGCGAATCTGCAGTTCTTCCGGATTTTGATTGTCATTTGATAATGAATTATTATTAGAATCTTCGTTTTTGCTTAAATTCTTAATTCTATCAAAATCGACTCCATTTTCGCTGAAAAATGAGAAATATACATATGCAACTGTTATAATTACTAAACAAAATATTCCTAGTTTTTGAGAAAAATTCATTTAAAATTCTCCTTAGTCAGCTTTTTTTAAATATATTTTACCATCAATTTTTACTTTATTGTCAACTATTTTAATATTTTCAACTTTTCCGTTATGTTTTTTTTCATCCAACATACCTAAAGTAAATTCAAGAGGGTTCAGATAGTTAACCAAATTTGCAACTTTATTTAAGCCAAGATTTCCGTAGCTTGAACTTATTTTTACATTTTTTGCCTTAATTTTTGAATTTACGACCTCAAAATCCGATTGAACAACAAAAGCCTTATCTTTTGATGTTGCTATTGGCAAATTATAATCAATGATAAAATACAGCTTGTTATCTACGATTTTTGAACGAACCCCTTTTATTACAAATAACGGACTTGCAATCTTGTTTACTTTTGAAATAACTTTAAGATAATCCGAATCTTTTAAAGCTTGATTTATAGAATCATCTGATAATAATATGTCATATGAATATGTCATATCGGATAAAAATACCATCGGATTTTGGGTATAATCTATATAATTGTAATCTGTAATCGTCTGTAAATGAATATAAGGAATATCTATATTATCAACCTGTACATTTTCACCGGTTAATTCTAAATATTTAAAAATGCCTTTTTTTATACTGGAAGCCGTATAACCTTCAAATTTAACGTCAAAGTCGATTCCGGTTTCCTTTTTCAGTGCCTTTTTAATAGTTTTTTTAACTGTCCATTCTGCTATTGATTTAGTAAGCGTAAAATGGTTCTTGTTTTGTAAATATTCTTGTGAATATCTGTCTACACCTGCTAATGAATAATTGATACTCAACATTAAGATAATCAAAAATGTATAAACCTTTTTCATACAAAAATTCCTTTTAATTATTTACAGATTCACTTACTCCACGATAAAACTCATTAGTTATCAATTGAGAGTATTTCTTTTTCTCACTTAATGATAAAGCTAATTTTTCAGAACCGTCTGAAGTTTTTACACTTGCAACGACTCCGGATATTTCTGATATTGGCAATTTTGCCACACGTGCATCAAATTTTGCGTACGGGACACTCTGACCATATAAATTCATGGTTCCTCGGTTTGTAATTGTAAGATTCTGAACTTTTATACCTTTATATTTAAATTTTTCTGATAAATCTTTCAACTTTATATCAACGTTTTGACTTTTAATATCATCTTGAGTTAATAAAGGTTTTTTCCCTGTATCCAGAATCACCATTCTTTGTCCTGAAGCTTTATGTTCTGCTATAACAGCTTTAAAACCTGCAATACTCATAGTGTTATCAATCACGAATTCTTCATTCATTTTTGAAAAATCACCAATCTTTTTTATGCTTTCTGCATTATGCTGTGCAATAAAAGTTCCTATCCCGTCTTTTATTGCTTCTATATATTTTTGCCCGCCAATAGCATTGAACCCAACAAACGCAAGCACAATTAAAGTTGCATTAAATATTATTTTTATTGCTCTTAACATATAACCTCACTACATCTATTAATATTCTATCATATAATTTTTACAATTAGGCATATATAGAATACTAAGAAATTAAATATCTGTTTACATAATAAAACTAGATAATATTAAAACTTTTTCTGGAGCCCTCTTCGTGATATAAGCCGCCTCCACAAACAGTCTCAATAATTTTTAGTACAAACTCTCTTGATGCATCTGTATTGTTCAAGAAAAATTCTCTATTCGCAAGGTGTCGTATTTTAAATATTGAATTTTGTGATTTATCGGCAGGTACAAACAACGATGCAACTTCTTTATCAAGAAGAACCTCCATCATATCGTTCCTGTTGTTTTTTCCTTCCATTAATTCATAATAATTACCCGTTATGGCCATTATACGTCCGGAAAACATCGGAGATGCCCCTTCTCTAAATAACGCCTGAGGCTCAAAATTACATCTGGTTGTTAAGCTTATAGTATGCCAAAGGATATTTATTACTACAACACTTTTATCCTTATCATGCTCAACATAAATATTTTCGGTAGTTATACCTCTGGACGAAAAAGATTGCTTTAAAGAATCGGCAATCGCCTTCAAATTATCGATCATTTCAGCAAAAATTTCTGTAGTATTTATCGTTGCATGCTGATAATCCAGAAATTGCTTGTACATATGAGTAGATACAAGACCTATTCTCTCCTGAATTAATGACGACTTTCTGAATGAGGTCTCCATATTATTAAAGTTTTCGTAACCTTGACTCAATTAAAGCCTCCTAACATGATTTTACACTAAATCAAGGTTAAAGTTAACATGAAATATTAACTTTTGTAAATTTTTTTGAATTTTGCGTTATTAATGCTTTAAAAAGTGGAACTAAAAAGAGTAGGGGTTCTTTCGGTTGTTTAAATTACCGAAAGCTCAACATATCAGAAAGGAGTATTAAAAATGGAAATTTTAAATTTAATTTTATTCGGATGCGTATTTTATCTTGCATTAATAGGTATTCCTACATTATGCGAAAAAAAAGGAAAATAGATTACTTATAAAATATCGATATAGAGGATGACTAAAAATCTCACCAGCAAAAATTTTTGTTAAAATTTAACTTTTTGGTCCGCCTCTTATTCTATTCATGCACCTCTGTTTTCATATCATTCTTAAAATTTATTTCTTTTTGATTATTCGATGAATGATCAATACTATTGTTTGGATTATTATTTTGCTCAATATCATCGTTATTTTTTAAATTTTCAGAGTATTTTATTATTCTTTCCAATTCTCCGTTTGGGGCTAATATCATAAGTTTTTGGTATTCTGTATCAATATCAACGGATGATATATTTTGTTTTTGGGTCAAATCTATAAATAACTGATTGAACATAGCATAGAAAACTTTTGCCTGATTATCAAATCTTTGTATATCTGCTAAGGTGTCATTTATCATTATCAGAGCTTCATCAAACTCATTATTTTCTACTTTTATTTTGGCAATTATATATCTGGAAAGTATTACGATGTTGAATATATTAGATTTTTCACTCTTAGATAAAACATCAGATAATATGGCAGCTGCTTTTACGGAAATGCCGGCTCTGTGATAAGCCATAGCTATCAAAATATCACAAATTGACTCAAGTTGAATTTGCTGAATATCTGCAGCCAATAACTTTGCTTGATAGATATTTTGAGCAAATTGTTTATCATTAATTTTTGTTTTTGATAACTCTTGCAGTATTAAAAATACAATTTTTGAAAATGGCGTAGAAAGTTCTACATTAGACGGAGTATAGTTTTTCCCTGCCAAAAATTCTTTTAATGCAACAATACAATCTTTTTCCGGAATGTCCGCATTTAAAGATAAAAATACTTTTTTGAAGAAATCCTCCAAATCATCATCAAGAGTTATCAATTTTGCAAATGCAACCAGTCTGAAGCTGTCCAGCATATGACTTACGAAAGAATTAACTGAAAATCCTTGAGGTTTAATTTTATCTATAATATCCGGCTTAATGACCTCTAATAAAGACTGTGCAACTTCTTTACAAGTTTTAAAGTCTCCTATATTAAATAAAATTTCGATATTTACCAACGATAAAAGTAAAAATTTTGCGTTTATTGCACCATTAACAACCAGTTTAGGTTCAGACAACCTTGTTAAAATATTATGCAGTAAATCATATGCCTCTGTGTAATTTGAGGTCAATAATGCCCCTTGAAGCATTAGATTAGAAAGTCTTACAATTTGTTCGTCATTTCCGGATTCAATAGCATCAATTAACAAATATTTTTCAATTGAATATATTTTAGCAGGTGAATATGCATATAACGTCATTAGAATATTTTGAAAAATATCTTTTTTGTTTTGTTCTATTTCTTCCTGCTTGCTGTTTGCCCCGACAATTTCTAATAATGATAAATATTTTAAGCAATTTTTTAAGTACGAATCATAATCACCGTTTGATATAGAATACTGAGCATTTTTCCACAAAAGAGCGTATTCTTCTTTGAACATTGATAACTTATCCATTAATAGAAGCAATGATGCGCTATCCAAAAATTTTCCCAGCTTGGCAATAATTGTTTTTATCAACAGTTCCTGTATTTCTTTCTTTAAAGATGCTAGCAAAACTTCTTTTATGTATGAATAATTGTTGATGTAGACTACATTATTAATAACATATACGAGTTCCATATCGCAAAGAACTTGAGCATTTTCTTTTATGTTGTTTATGCCCAATAACTCCAAAGTTTGGAAGTCAATCCTTTCTCCCAAAAAACAAGAAAATGCGAGTATCATGGAAGCGTCTTGCTTTTTACCCAGAGTTTTTAGTACTGCTCTCAATAAGGAAGATAAATCTTTTGGTAATATCGCAGAAGCGCTGCTTTTAATCAATAATTTATTGTCAAACTTAGTTAATATAGCCTTATTCTTTAAAAATGTCAGAGCAAAATCAAAATACAATTTTGAGCCGTTAAAATTTTCTTGTATCTTTTCAAAATAAAAGGAGTTAATAAAATTTGATGCATCTTCTTTAACTGTTGCAAGAATTCTATCTATACTATTGGGAATAAGCGTTATTTCGTTATACAAAAATGTTTGAAGAAGGCCTTTTATTTTTCCATGAACAGGAGTTGAGGCATCGGTTATAAATACAAAATTTGTGTAAACCCTCATGAATTTATCAAAATATAATTCAAGTGCCTGTATAGAAGTATCATCAATATTTTCAAATCCGTCTATTATAATTACACATTTTTTCAACCTTGTAAGAAAATCGACAAAAAACTCCATGTACTTAAATCTGGCATCTTCAGCAGAACCGCTTTTCTTAGCTTGTCCGGTTATTAAATCTTTTATAGGATTATATCGTTGTACATCAAATGTCGGCGGAATCATGCCTGATGCAAACGGTAAATTATAATATTCCTTAAATAGTTTTTCAAATAAACCCCAAGGTTTATAACTCATATCTTCGGTGCAAGATATATACAGAGGTCTTAATTCTAACTCTTCATAATACTTGACTATTTCGGATGTTTTCAGACCAAGTTCTTTTGAAGAACGCAAAGCTACAATTTTATTATTTAATGTTAATTCTGAAGGAAGCTCTGATAAAGTTGCTTTTGTAAAACGGCATTTTGCGTTTATATCAAAAACGTTAAAGCCGTAGATATCCTGTTCTTCTTTTTCATTTTTAACACTTTTTTCGGTGTCTTGCTTGATAATCTTAATTGGTTCTTCAACGTATTCTTCAGGTGGTAATATATAATTTTCCAGTAATAATTCATAAAACATTACTGAACCGCCATCTAATTCCAGTGAATACAAAGAGTCTGTTTTATAGTCGCGAGTAGCATCTTGACAATATTGGTCAATTATAACTTGCATTCCTTGCAAATGTTTTTTGCAATCGTTTTTTACTATCATCAATTTTACATTTCGTTGAATAGACTTGTTAACTAAAAAATCTTCAGCATTTTTTCTGATAATGGTAATTACAAGTTTTAGCGGAATACCGAGTTGATCAATAATGTTTGTGTTCAAACCTGCAAAAGCGGTTGCTATTTTCAATGATAATCTGACAGCCTTGTTTACTGATGTTTGAAATGATAGCTCTCTGTTAAAGTTCACTGTATAATTATCGTTATATATAACAGTATGGGCATTGCATCCTTTAACTTGTGCATTAAGTAAATTTTTTAACTTTACAATAAACTTAGCATACATTTCTTGCGAACCAAGAATACGCCTTATCTCTTTTAAGCCGGCAAAATTTATAATAACAGATGCAAATTCATCAATTTCACATTCATTATAAGCTATACTTGTAGATGTATTAAAACCGCATTTGCATTTTTCATGTGTGGTTGGCACCATTTTTCCGCATTTATGGCATTTTTCAAGTATTATATATCCGCATTTTGCGCATACTGCACTTTGGCTTATTGAATGACAATTTGGACAAGTTAAGGCTAACACCTTATGACAATATGGACATACGGTTGTATCATCAGAAATATTTTTATGGCACTTCGGACATTCCATATAAAAAATTATAGTCTAATATTATTCATTATGCTATACTTTATAAGGAGGGTAATTATGACTTTTCTTAAAATTATATCGGAACCTGCTATTCTTATAATTACAGGTAGTTTTATATGGTTTTTGTTGATAGTTATTTCAAGCTATACAAAAGTTGAAATTAACACGCAAAAAATTGTGAAATTCTTAAGAGGATTACAGAAAAAAGAAGTTTCATATAAATTTAACAAAATAGATGAATTCATGTCATCAAATAGTTATACATCCACTATATGGGAAGACTTTAAAAAAGCACTTATATTTCCGGAAAAGATTTATCTTGCAACTCAGGGAGCAAAAAACCCTAGTGAAGCTCAAAGTGACATTTATCTTACAATGGATGCAAGCTATTTCTTTAATGAAGAATCTTTAATTACTTCTAAAATCAACAGTAAATTTATACAGTCCATTCCAACATTATTAACAGGATTGGGTCCATTTTTTACATTCTTAAAAATGGCAATTGCTTTCACAGCTGTAAAATTTTCAGAGAATATAAATATAGCTGAATCCTTAAACGGCTTAATAGGAAATATTAGAATTGCTGCACTTTGTTCGGTTTTTGCTGTAGGCTTTTCATTATTATTTATGTTCATCGAAAAAACTCTTTATAACCAAATGTGCAAAAAACATTATTTGGAGATACAAAAAGAATTCATAAGATTATTTGATGTCGTAACAAGTGAGAAATTTTTAATAGATTTAGTTAAAGAATCAAGAATACAGAGTTCTGTCAATGAAAAATTATTAAAATCATTGCCGGAACATTTTTCAAAGTCTTTATCCGCGAGTTTTAGCGAAACAACAGTTCCGTATTTGGAAAATATTTTATATAGCCTAAATAAAATGAATGAAGCGCTCAACAAAGGAAATGGCGGAGATGTAATTGATAAGCTCTTTTAATTAATTTTCTAGAAGGTATTTATGCGTATTAAAAAGAAAACAGAGGATAGTCAGGAAAATAACATATTTTGGGTAACAATGACAGACTTAATGACAGCATTGGTACTCGTATTTATGATACTGTTTTTTTATACGTACATGACCAGTTTCTCTGAAAAAATTGAGCAAACTGTGGAACAGCAAAAAGCGTCAGAAGCATTAGAAGAGACTCTGAAAGAACAGGATATAGACGCTGAAATTGACAGTACCGGCGGTATTGTTAAGATATCAGATTTAGAATTATTTGATGTTAACAGCTATGAATTATCTGAAAAGGGTAAAGCGTACCTTGCAAAATTTGCACCAGCTTACTTAGATTCATTGTTTTCAAACGAGTATTTAAATGAACATCTCGACAAAATAGTTATTCAAGGGCACACAGACTCACAAACATTTCAGGGTAAATATTCTGAAGATGAGCAATATATGAAAAATATGGAACTGAGCCTGAAAAGAGCGTACACTGTCGCAAATTATATGGCAAACTCTTCATATAATAAAATAAACGGAGACAGACTCAGAAAAATGATACTGGTAGAAGGCGCCAGCTTTTCAGAGCCTGTTCTAACTCAAGGAAAAGAAGATTTTGCAAAAAGCAGAAGAGTCGAGCTTAAGATAGTAATGAAAGAAAAAAATAAATATCGTGAAGCTATTGAATCAAATAACGAAACAGAAACAAAAGTAACTAAAGAAAAAAATAACAGCAATAATAGTAAGATTTCTTCTAAAAAAGGAAACGACAAGAGTAATAAATAATAAGTTAAAATATTTTCAAAACATGGTTAAAAGGAGGTACAAATATGTTTGAACGTATTGAAAAACTACAGATAATATCACTAGGATTGCTTGTTGGTCTTGCAATTGTAATATCGACTAAAATGGTCGCATCGACAGTACAAAAAAATGAAATTACGGTTACAGGTTCTGCATATGAAATTGTTAAATCTGATAAGGGAACTCTAAATTTTGATTTAGAAATAAAAAAAGCGACAAGACAGGAAGCATTTAAAGCAGCTCAGGAACAAATGAAAACTGTTGAACAGTATTTAGCATCAAAAAAAATAAATAATATAGACAGAAAATCTCCGCACAGTTACCCGATATACAAAAATGATGCGAGAGGGTACTCTACAAACGAAGTAGATCATTATAATTATACTCAATCATATACTATCGCAGCAAACGATGCAGAGCTTATAAAAGATGTATCAAACGATATTACAAGTCTAATCAATAAAGGTGTTGTTATAAATGTTGAAACTCCTTCTTATGATTATTCTAAGCTTCCTGAATTAAAAGTCAGCTTATTGGAAAAAGCTTCAAAAGATGCTAAAGACAGAGCAGAATCAATGCTAAAACCTTCTCATAATAAAGTCGGCAAAATATCTGCCGTTAGAATGGGAGTATATCAAATAACTCCGGTTGATTCTACTAATGTTTCGGATATGGGTATTAATGATACCTCTACGATTGATAAAAAAGTTACAGCAGTTGCAAATGTAACATTCAGAATCAAGTAGAATAGTTTAATATGGATATATTTATAGTAAGCAAAAATTTAGCAGGTAATATTTCGCAAGAAGTGTTATATAAATTTAAAAACAAAAATTTTACAAATAAAAACAAACTTATAGAGCACTGCTTTGCATATTACTTGCTGAATCGGATTTTGCGCACTAAATACAATATAAATAATTATACCCTTGAATTTATTGGTAATAAACCATATCTTGCCGGCAGAGAAAAATATATAAGCATAAGTCACAGTCTTGGATACATAGCAATATGTATTTCTGACTGTGATTGCGGTATTGATATTGAGCTAAATAAAGATAGAAATTATGAAAGAATTGCAAAACGCATGAATTTTTCATGTAAAAATCTTCAAGAATTTTATGAACAATGGACAAAGTACGAAGCAGTATATAAATTAAATAAACAGCCTGAAAGTTTCAAAACATACAACATTGATAATTATACAATTACAGCAGTTTCTTCCAATATTAATGAGATATTTAATATCTGTATTAAAAACTGAATAAACTTTTCTAAAGCTGATGAGTGATTTCACTAAAGTTTTTAATAAATTCTTCGTTATATAAAAATATAAGAAGGAGAATTTTATGGCTCAAATAATAGAATCAACAACCTCTGAACGAAGATTAATTAAAATGTCAACAAACGATATAATATCAATAGTTCAAAGCTACCAGCAAGCTGTTCCCAGAGGTATTATGTACGAAGAAGTCAGAAACTATCTTGATGACATTGTAATATATATTCCTGAAGACATCTAAAACATTTCACTGGATGATGTTAAATCTGTCAGCGCATTTTTTGCTTCAATAAAGGTTGGATCTTGTTCAAGAACTTCAATATAAAGTTCTTTAGCTTTTTCTTTATTACTGTTTTCATAAATTAAAGCCAGATTGTATTTTGCTTGAACAAGTTCAGGGTCATATGCAATAGCCTTTTTGAAAGCTTCTTCCGCACCTTTTATATCATGCTGTGCCGCATACATTAAACCTAAGTGGAATAAGCCCTGAGCATTCTTATCATCAATTGCTAATAAATCAGACAAAGCTTTTTTCTCTTCAAAGAAGTGCCCTAACTCATGATGCGCTTGTGATAATATGAGCAAATATTTAGCATGATACAAATTGTCTTTATCATAATTAAGAGCTTTATTAACAAACTCTACAGTATTTGAATAATTTTTTTGTAAAAAATGATTGTATGCAATATAGTAATAAGCTTCAGGATTTACCGGACTGTATTGTAATGCGTTATCCAAGTACTCCATAGCCCTTGTATAATCTCCTGAATCCATTGACGGAATTGACCATTTAATGTATAAATCTGCAATTAAGCCGTTTACTTGTTTAGCTTCCTTTTGCGTTGCCTTATCTAATAATATTAAGTATTTATCTAAAGCCTTCTGGTATTCGCCATTTTCAATATATGCTTCACACAACTCTACAGTCACGTCATAACCGTTTTGAGTCATCATTGATAAATCTTCCAGTATTAAGATACCATCACTCATTTTCCCGATTTTCAAATTAAAACCGGCGATTCTGTCGCGAACCTTAAATTTATCAGAACCCGGAACATCCAGCAACTTTTCTGCATAGGCAATTGCCTTTTCGTAATCCTCAATTTTTTCATATAAATCAACAAGCGTTTCAAATACCCACAAAAGCATTTTGGGCTCGGTAACAAAGCTTAACATCAACAACAGCGTTTCTATTGCAATAGGATAATTACTTATTTTGATGTACAATTCGGCTAATTTTTTGTTAGTTTCAACATCTTTGGGGAAGATTGCTAATCTTGCTTTATATGCTTCAAAAGCAGCTGGGTAATCATATGCTTGTTCATTTAAATCGGCAAGTATAGAATATACTTCTGCAATTTCTTCAGAACTGCTTAATAAATCAACAAGCTCTCCATACGCACCTATTGCCATATGCAGCTGATCAGTTCTTGTATAAAGCTCTGCAAGTGTTTGTAAGACTTCTCTGTCTTTTTTATTTTTTTCATAAACAATATAAAACTCATCAATAGCTTTATTAAAGAAACGTTTTTTAATAAAACATTTACCTAAAACATGGTGAGTCTCAATATCATTAGGCTTGGCTTGTAAAATAATATTACATTGCTTTATTGACAGGTTATATTTTTTACTTTCATAATAAGCTTTTGCAAGGAATTTTCTTACTTCTACATGGGTCGGCACTCTATCCAGATACTTTGTTGCCAAAAGTTCTACAAGAGCATACTCATGTTTACTATATAATATGTCAACCTGTTCCAAGATGTTTTTTGTTGATAATTGTAATTCTTCACCCTTTTTACCATTTCCTTGGTACAGTATAATCGAATACAATGCATAAATTGCGGCTACGGCAACGGAAAAGGCTACAACTATTAAAACTATATTTGAACTGATCATATTTCTCTCTTTATAAATATAAGTTCATTATACATTATATTCATAAAAAAAGAAAATACATTCATATAAATGGTTTAAGACTTTACTTTTCACTAAAAATAGTTATATATTATACATATGAAGAAAAGTATAATTTTTTTAATATTTTTTTTAGCAACAATTTCTTATGTAAAAGCTGATGATTTTTTTGATAACTATGCAGGAATAGATCACGCATGGGATGGTCAACAAGTTGTCACAGATAAAGAATTTGAACAGGCAATAGATACTTTGACACAAAAACAAAAAAAGAAAGAAGAAAAAGCAAGAAAAAAGAAAATAAAAAAAATAAGCGGCGGCGGAACCAGTTTGCACAAAGGACTTGAACCCACCGGAGAAATTCTTGAACAGGAAGCATTAAAACAAAAAGGTAAAAATGAAGGACTTTTGCTTAATATTCCTGTTGATGTAGTTCTTGATAATAAAATAATGGAAAAGGGTTTCTACAATGTCTTTGGCGAAAAAGATAATAATGGCGAAGTATTTTTATCTTTTTATCAAGCTCATGATTTCAAAGGTAAAATAAAAGCTTATACAACAAAAAATGATTTTGATTCAGAAACTCTGGATTTTGTTCAAATGATTCCTTATGATGAAAACTATATAAAAATCATGTATGGCTCTTTAGACTTTAATGCTTACGCCTATTTACAGTATATTCAAGAGCGTAATGACGAAAATAATTTTTAATATAATTTGTTATTAAACTACGGGTTCGGTTACATTTTGTAACATTTCTTACCAATTTATTTTACAAAAAGTCAATTTCGTCATTGTTTGTGTTTTTATATATATAGAAATATATCCCCGACTTGGTGTGTATTAGAAAAGAAAAGAAGCTTAGAAGTATGAAAGTAAGAAATGTTGACAATAATATTTCACAAATGCAGTGCGGAACAATTCGTCATGCAAATCTTAACATGCAGAATTTTTCAGATTCTAATAAATTAAGTCGTAGCAATAATAAAATATCTTTTAAAGGAAAGTCCGAATTTTCGAAACGCAGCTGGCTAATTTTCAGACAATTGTCAGATTATATGAAAGAAAAAAGCGAACTTACAAGTGCAGGGATAGCATTTGTAGGAACCGGCGGCATAGCTCCTTTTGCAATTATGATGAGTCCCGGTAAAGGAAAGAAAAAAGGTGAAGCTGCACCGACAGAAGAGGAGAAAAAAACAGCTAAAGAAAAGAAATTTTTCCAAGCTATAAGACAACCGATTTCAGCAGGACTTGCTTTTGGTTTTCAATTACCTACAACATTAGGTATAGCAAAGTTGTTCAATTATTATGCCTATGAGAATCCGAAAAAAGTATTTAAAGATTCCACTATTGGAAATTTAGTTCCTGATAAAGGATATTTGAAGAAACAGGCTAAGAAAATACTTAACGGCAAGGCAAATGAGAAATTGAAATCTGCATGGGCAGAGGAATATAAAATAGCAGAAGATTCTGAAAAAATTACAACAGAACTCATGGCTAAGCTAAAACAAGGTTATGAAGAAGTCGGCATAGATATCTCTGATGAAAAGCTACGAGAAATGGCTAATAAAAAATCTAAACGCAATAAGTTTATAGCTGAAAAAATGGCTGACGCTAAATATAAAAAACTTATCGATGAAAAAGTCGCATCTTTAGATGCCGATAAATTCCAAATAAAAGATATAGACCTTGTAACAGAAGATTATCAAAATCTTGCAAAACATCGCTACAAAACTGATTTTAAGGAATTGGAAAAAAATGCAAAATTAAACTGGATTGATACATTTGTAAAATCAATGGGATTTAGCAACAAAAAACTTAAAAAACTTGAAGAGGCACAGAAAAATCTTGCAAAAGAAAAAGGGCTTGCTTTGCTAAAACAAGATTCACCTGAATTATTCACCGACAAAGCTGCTAAATTCAAGAAATTTATAGAAAACAAGTGTTCATCAGCTCAAAAAGTGTATGGTAACAAAGTATTCTGGTTTACACTGGTTACTAACTTGTTTATGGTTGCATTTAGCTGTACTGCTTTAAACTGGTTACACCCAAAATTTGCAAGCTTTGTAGACGGAATTAAACTTGCACGAAAAGAAGAAGCGGAAAGAAAATCTGCAAAAATACAATCAATTAACTCTCTAAAATCCGGAGAGCAAATTGAAGGTCAGAAAGTGAAGGTGAGCGCATGAGTTCAGTAAACAAAGTCTGGCAAAAAATGACAAACCTGTCACCAACAACATATTTTGCAACATCATTAATTTTAAAAGATGCTGTTGGATGTGTAATGTATACTTCAACCGCAAGAAGAAACAAAAAATATACACCTGATAAAAGAGCTGATGTGGCAAACTATGACTTAGCTAACGGAGTAATAAATATAGCATTGCAGCTTTTAGCCGTAAAACCGATTGAAACATTAATGACAAAAGTTGCTGATTCTAAATTTATGAAACATTTCTTTAAGGATTTAGATTCAAGGCTTGGAAATACAGATAACAAGGCTGTCTCAACGCTGCTTAAACATAAATCAGGTCTTGTAAAAGGTTCAACGGCTCTATTATCTGTAATTATCTGCCAATATATAATTAAGAGATTCATTTCTCCTTTCTTCTCTATGCCTGCGAGCGAAAAATTCCAAGAGTGGGGACTAGTTAAACCGAAATTATATGAAGGAGAAACATACGGAAAACCTTCTAAACTTGATATTGTTTATAATGCAGCTAATGATATAGAAGCTGTCGGCAGTAATATCAAGGATTTTGGTGCAAGAAATATTAATGATTTGCATGAAAATATCAAAGATATCCATGAAGATTTGCACGAAAATATAAAGGATTTTCATGAAGACATACATGAAGATATAAAAGATTTTCATGAAAGCATAAAAAGCAGATTTGAAATCCAAGGATAGGGGTAAACGCAGAATCGGGATAAAATCAGGAGTGGGGAAGAATATAGCTGCCATCCATAAATTTTAATTTCATATTGTTTGTGAGATAATAACTTTATTGATGTTAAGGGGAGATTGAAAATGAATATTTTAAGTTCTATTAAGCATTTTTACAGAGAGCCTGAACCGGCAGAACCGATTACAGATCAGGCATTAATTGACAAAACATATGCTATGTGGAGAATGAGAATATTTTTAT
>CAMORE010000014.1 GCA_946623365.1 uncultured Acinetobacter sp. | reverse complement strand
TAATGAATGAAATTATAGCAGATACAGGTGCAGGCTCTGATTATATTTTAGAATCCGCAGATAAAAAGATTGTAAGCAAAACCAATCTTAAATCATTATTGAATGATATATTCATTGTTTCTGATTCATTTAATAATGATAAAATCAAAAAAGCATTTAAAGATCAAATAAATTCAGGTAAATCTGTTAAAGAAAATACATTCATTAAAGGTTTGGATAATTTTATGAAACACAGAGCTTGGATGGGATTTGCCGCATCTTGTGCAATAGGTCTTTCTGTTCAGCCGATTAATATGTATTTAACAAAACTCAAAACCGGTTCTGACGGATTTGTCGGAGTGGAAGGCCGTTCTAAAGATAACAGCGCAGGCTTCTTTGGACTGAAAGGTATCAGCAGCGTTGCTTTCTTCAGCATGATTCTTTCTACATTAAATATGAACCCGCTTAAATTTACTCCTAAGAAATTCATGGACAAAATGTCGTTTAGCGGTAAAATGCCTACAATTAATCAATTAAAAGGTATATACGGTATAACAATTATCTCAAGGATTTTCTCTGCTCGTGATAAAGACGAGTTAAGGGAAGTTTTGACAAAAGATACCCTAGGATATTTAAGCTGGCTGGTTCTTGGTGATATAGTAAACAGAATGACCGCATCAGCTTTTGACAGCGATAAGTGCAAAGTATTAAACATCAAAAAGGGAACAGAAAACGAAAATTACTTCAAGAGAATGTTCCATGCTTCACTTAAAACAAGAGATGAAATATTAGTTCAAACTCTTGCACAACAAGGAATTAAAACAACAAAAACAGAAAACGGAAAAATTCTTAATAAATCGTTTAAGGAAATGTTAAAAGATTTGGATGGCCTGAAAAACGAAGCAATCAAAAAAGCTGCTAAAAAACGCTTAAGGGCTTTAAATGTAGCTCAACTTTCAGGCTACTTGTTCTCAGGACTTGTTCTTGGTTTAGGAATTCCTAACCTGAATATATATATTACAAACAAATTAGATGCAAAACGTAAAGCCGAAGCTGCTAAAAAGGCTTCATAATCATTCTGTTAGATGTAGGAATCCAGTATTGCTCTTTCGGTTTTATTAAGTCCTTGCAGTATGTCTTTTGTAACCAATTCGTTTTCAAATTCCACCTGATTTGTTGTCAGAGCATATTCTCCGAGATTTGGAACTTTTGCTTTAACTTCCCTTGGAACAATTTTTAATACATACAAGAGAAAACTATTTAAGCATTGTCTTGAATGGGCGAATTCATGAACATAATAATGCAAAGGATGATTTGTTGACATACAATCAGTACATAAATTCGGAAATTCTTCATCTATGACTTTTTTTGCTTCTTCAGAAAGTAAATTATATGCTTCCTGCATAATTTGAGTTTCTTCTGCCTCGCTTCTTATAATTACGGCATTTTTAGATTTTGATAACAATAAATTAACACCTTTTGTATTTCTTGGAGTAAAAGGAGTTATTATTATTGTATCAGCAAGTGGTATATCTGTTTTTTTAATTATATTTATTGTTTGCAAAATCTTTTTTGCTTCTTCAAAATTTTCCAAATGAACATAATCCATTCCGTACATTGATTTTAAATAATTTTCTATTTTTATTACTCTTGAATCTGTTGAAGGAACAGTAACAGCTTTTATCATCTCTAAATACGAACCTGCCATTTTTCTGCCTTTTTCATATAATTCTTTTTGCAGAGATAATGAAATTTTCTTTTCGCATATTGCTTTTAAACATCCTTGTATCTGTCTTGCTTTGAGATACTTACTTGAATTATTAACATAATTTCGTATAAAGTGTGCCAGAGTTTCAGGAGTGTTTATATTTTTAGCTGTTATTAAAACATTTGGAGGAATTATGTCAGAATTTTTTTCAAGAATATCTAAAATCGTTTGTTTTTTTTGTTCAAAATTATGACTTAAACTCTCCAAAACAGTTTTAGAAACTTCGTTTGCGGTTTTAAATTCATATTCACTAATCTCCTCAAATAAAGGATACGGCTCAGATTCTGATATCTGTACTTCAGCAGGTTCTTTTGGCTTGGGCGGAGTCAAATGTTTATTATATCGTCTATAATATGCTTCTATCTCTTTAGACGTAACTTTTTGCGGTTCAGATACGGCTTTTTCCATTATGCTCACAGGCTCTTCACTTGTTTTCACTGTTTTCCCGAAAAAGCGCCGAATATAGTTTTTCCCAATATTATATACAGAACTTATTTTTCCCATAAAAATTCCCTTATCTTACTTATATATATAAAGTATTTTTATGTTCGGAAATTGCCCTATTTATTTTCTTCGGTTTTATTTACTCTTTCTTCAAGTAATTTTTCAATTTCAGGCTCTAAATCAGGTTCTTCCAAAAGTTTTTCTACCTGAAGCGGAGGAAGATTATTTTTAGAAAGTTCCGCCTCAGCATCAAAACGGTTAATAGAATGGTCTATAAACAAAACTCCGTTAAGGTGGTCAAACTCGTGCTGTATACAACGGGCAAGAAGTGTTCCATCCTTTGCCTCAAGCACAAACGGACGTCCGTTTCTGTCTATCGCTTTTATCATTACGTTTGCATATCGTCTTACATCAGTAAATGCTTCCGGAAAACTCAAACAACCTTCATGGCTGATTACCGCACCTGATTTTTTTATTATTTTTGGATTAATAAATACTATTGGATGTAAAGGCTCATCATTCGTTGAAACATCAATAACAAATATTCTTAAGTTCTCTCCGACTTGCGGTGCAGCTAATCCAACACCGTTTTGAGCGTACATCGTATCAAGTAAATCATCTACCAGTACTTTTATTTTTTGAGAAACTTTATGTACCTCTTTTGAAGGTTCTCTAAGAGATGGCGTTCCATACTTAACAACTTTTCTTATTGACATGAGATATTATCCTTTTTATATAATAAATTCGTATATAATCATCTTATCATAAAATGAACTTTAATGGTAAAATAATCGTTGAAGTACATGGTGGGGTAAATTATAAATTAGTATAAACGAAAGGAAAAGATGAATAAATTTTTAGTTTTATTTTTTATTTTATTACTTTCAATAACAGAAACATTTGCATACGCAATTAAAGTTTATGATGAATATGGAAATAGAGTCGGAACATACAGAAAAGAAGGGGACAAATTCCAATTGTACGATTTCAATGATAAAAGGGTTGAAAATCCGGATGGTTTAATAAAAAATGCGCCTAATCAGAAAGTGCTCACTGAATATTCACGAACTTTTTATGATGAAAATATGCTCCCGATAGGAACATGGAGATCAGGTTTCTACGGAAATAACGGAAGATATTATCCAAGAGACGGTATTTTCTATCCGTCAGCATTTTATCATACAAGAACTCCATATATTGTAAGACCTAACGCAAAAGATTCTTTTCATTACCAAAATCCTAACAGCAGCATAAATATTATTGATACCCGATTCCCTAAATTCCACAAGTTTAGATAATTTTGTAAATATTTCATATTTTATTATTAATATTGTATAATTTTGAATTATAATATGATTATGGATAAGAAAGTTATTTCTACAAACAGAAAAGCTTTTCATGATTTTTTGATTTTTGACAAATTTATTGCAGGGATGGTGTTAACAGGTACAGAAATTAAATCAATCAGAAAAGGTACCGTAAATTTAAAAGATTCCTTTGCCAAAATTGAAGATAATGAAATGTTTTTATATGGAATGCATATCTCACCATACGAACATGGCAATCGTTTTAATCATAAACCTGATAGAGTGAGAAAACTACTTCTGCAAAAAAGAGAAATTCTTAAAATCCAAGATAAAGTAAAAAAAGATGGTGTAACAATTGTGCCTTTAGAATTGTTTTTAACTCATGGTCTTGCTAAAATAGAAGTAGGTTTGGCAAAAGGTAAAAAGATTTATGACAAGCGTGAAGCTATAACAAAAAAGACACAGGAACGAGATATAGCAAGACTTGTAAAAAGATGAGGATTAGCGGATGTTTAACAGAGAATCAATTTTGAAAAGTTTAAATACTGAAAATTATTATATAGACAAGCATTCGCTTGATTTATTTCTTAATGATTGGAAGATTGAATCTATTTATGAAGACGAACAAGGTCTGGAATTCTATGATGAACTTGCGTTAGAAAAAATTAAAAGAGGTATTTCTCTTAAAGCTCAAGGATTTACAGATGAACAAATTATAACCAAGCTTGCCAGAATAGAAGCTCGTGTCGAAAAATACGAAGAACCGCCAAAGCCTGTTCAACCTGTTATTTTGGATGAAAACGGAGACGAAATAGAAGGAAGATTGGAAGAAGTTGCTGCTGCATCAAAACCATCTCCGGAACTTCCGCAAGTTCAAACTCAATCAGAAACACAGGAAGTCCATCAATCGCAGACATCTCCTGACGTTATTCCACAAGGAAAAAGTTTTACTCTTGATGTTTCAAGTCAAACGTTACAAATGCTGGCTGAAGCTGTTGCAAAAAAAATCAGTGATGATATTACTCAGTCAGATTTAGCTAATAAACTTATTGAAGCAGGCGGATATAAAAAAGATAATGAGATACTTGCTCAACAGGTAAAAGAATTGATAGAACATAATAAAGAATTATCTAAACGCATAGAACAACTTGAAAGCCAAGAATCCAAAAGTTTTTGGGCTCGCTTCCGCCGAGGAGGAAAGAGATAAAGGAGTAGGGGTAAAGGTGTAAAGGGGTAAATATTTTTTACCTGTTATAGACTTAATTGGGTTTGTATAAATTTTGTAACGGTCTTCCTTGCTAATTCCATATCGGTGCATGTTTTTTATGAAATATACTGATTTTTTAAAGAATTTAGATAAACGCTTAGAAAAATATTTTGAACTTCATAAAGAATACGTATGCTGTAAAAAAGGGTGTTCTTTTTGCTGTGAAAAAGGTGATTATCCGTTATCGCAAGCTGAACTTGAATATATAATGATTGGTTTTTCAAAACTAAATGACCAACTAAAAATAAAAGTTCAGAAAAACATTAAATTAATGAAAAAAGGCGGGAAATGTCCGTTTTTAATTAATAAAGAATGTGCTATTTATCAATTCAGACCAATTATATGCCGAGTTCACGGACTTGCTTATTTGTGTAAAGAAAATATGGTAAAAGTTCCGTATTGTGTTAATAATAATAAAAATTATGCTAACGCTTATGATAACGGACAAATTAACATAAATCCGATTGCAGAAAATCTTGACACTTCTGCTATTATAAAAAATCTTGATTTTGGTGAAATAAGAAATTTAGCTGAGTGGGTTAATAATATATAGTATATTCTGATAACTATATATAATTTGCCACAAAAAGTTATTATTGCGCATATCAATAAATCAGTTACATAAATGCAACAAAAAACATATTTTGTTGCAGGAGTTGCTAATTTTTGGTAATATTAACCTTGTAATACATAGCTAGGAGTTTATTATGTTCAAAAATTTAGGAAAAGAATTAAGAGATTTTATTTTACGCGGAAATGTAATGGACATGGCTGTCGGTATCATTATCGGTGCCGCATTCGGTAAAATCGTAGATTCTCTTGTAAAAGATGTTATCATGCCTCCAATCGGTTTTGTTTTGGGAAAAGTTGATTTTTCAAACCTATATTTTCTAATTTATCCTTGGGGAGAAAAGTACGACAGCTTGGATGCTGCAACAGCAGCCGGTGCTGTTACAATCAATTACGGTTTATTCTTAAATACTGTTATCAGCTTTTTAATTGTTGCTTGTGCAATATTTGCAATAGTAAAAGCAGTTAATACAATCAAAGAAAAAGCATGCAGAGAAGAAGAAGCAGCAGATGCCGCAGAAGCAGCCGCAACAGAAAAAGAATGTCCGTTCTGCTGTACTCAGATTCCTATTAATGCTAAAAAATGCCCTCATTGTACATCTGAACTTTAAAAATAAACTTAATTATTTATTTTTTAATTGTTAAGCGGTCTTTCCAAACGGGATGGAATAGACGCTTATCAAATTGCTAGCGTAACAAAAGGAGAATTATGCATAATTTGACACTAATTAAAGGTGACGGAATCGGCCCTGAAATATCTGAAGCAGTACTCAAAATAATTGAAGCTTCCGGAGTTAAAATAAATTGGGACATACAAACAGCCGGAGCTGAAGTAATAGAAAAAGAGGGGGTTCCGCTTCCTGACAGAGTAATTGAGTCTGTTAAAAAGAACAAAGCGGCATTAAAGTCTCCTGTTACTACACCTATCGGTAAAGGTTTTCGCTCAGTTAATGTACAACTTAGGAAAGAACTTGATTTATATGCCAATTTGAGACCTTGCTATAATATTCCGGGAGTTAAAACACGATATGATAATGTTGATATAGTTGTTGTAAGAGAAAATACGGAAGATTTATATGCGGGAATTGAAAGACAAGTAGATAATGATACTGCTGAAAGCATAAAAAGAATTACCCGCTCCGCTTCGGAAAGAATTGCAAAATTTGCTTTTGATTATGCCGTTAAAAACAAAAGAAAATTTGTAACGGTTGTAACTAAAGCTAATATTTGCAAATTATCGGACGGATTATTTCTTGAATCAGCAAGAAAAATAGCAGAAAACTATGACATACCTCTAAAAGAAATTTTAGTGGATAATTGCTGTATGCAGCTTGTTCAAAATCCTAATCAATTTGACGTGCTGTTACTTCCGAATCTGTATGGAGATATAGTTTCGGATTTATGTGCCGGCTTGATTGGCGGTTTGGGAATTGCGCAAGGCGCAAACATCGGAAAAGACTATGCTGTATTTGAACCCGTCCATGGTTCGGCTCCTGATATAGCCGGTCAAGATAAAGCAAATCCAACCGCTATGCTTATGTCTGCAATTGAGATGCTCAATTTTATAGGAGAAGTTGAAGCGGGAAATGCAATCAGAAAAGCTTTATTTAAAACTTTTGAAGACGGCATTAAAACTGTAGATATCGGTGGAAGCTATTCCTGCTCGGAATTTACAAAAGCAATAATATCAAGATTATAATTAAGGATTGTAAACTCATTCCTTTACAACTATTTTTATATTTGATATAATCATGTTATGAATAGTTTCTTAAAAAAGAACGGTCATTAGTTATCCGTTCTTTTTTTATTGAGGGACAAAGGGGTAAAGGGATAAATAACCAATCCCCCTAATAACCTAAAATAAAGGAGGCTTATGAAACAGGACATTAACAGACATGAAATATTGGAAAAAATCACACCGCTCATTGAAAACACTGCAATGAGGTTTGGGTATATTCCGATAGAAATAGAGTTCATCAAAGAAAATCATCGCTGGTTTTTAAGAATCTATCTTTATTCAAAAAATAAAGATGTAACGCTTGATGATTGTGAAAATGTTACACGTTCTCTTAATGATTTTTTGGATGAGTTAATTCCTGTAAAATATTATCTTGAAGTTTCTTCTCCTGGGTTAGAAAGAAAATTCAAATCAAATAAAGAATTTGTTTATTTTCAAGGCAGGAGAATCAGCTTAAAACTTAAAGAACCTTTGGAAGGTGAAACCGAAAAAATATTTAAAGGTGAAATAATCGATTGGGATGATAATGAAGGTTTAACATTCTTACGTTTTGATGACGGTGAAGAACTTCACATTTCACCAAATAATATACAGTCAGCAAAATTATATATTGATTAAGAATGCTTTTGTTGGGTTATTAAACACAACATACGTTAACAGCATAATATTTACAAATAATAGAGAAAGGATAAAAAAATGATTAAAATCGGAACAGCATTATTTGAAGCTTGTGAAGAGCTTGAAAGAGAAAGAGGAATATCAAAAGACGTCATTATTTCTTCTCTTTGTGACGCTCTTGTAGCTGCATATAAAAAACATATGCATGTTAAAGAAGCTGCTAATATTGAAGCAATATTTGATGAACAAACCGGAGAAATCGGCGTATTTTCTACAAAAACTGTTGTTAAGAGTGTAGAAGACCCTGATATGGAAATCTCATTAGAAGATGCTCAAGAAATAGATGATGAAGTTGAAATAGATGACGAAGTTAAGATTGAAGTAACTCCAGAGCAATTCGGACGTATTGCTGCTCAATCTGCTAAACAAGTTATAACTCAAAGAATCAGAGATGCAGAAAGAAATAATATTCTTAATGAATTCTTGGAAAAGAAAGGTACTCTTACAACCGGAATTATTCAAAGAGTCGAAAACAGAAATGTAATAGTAAACATTGGTAAAACTGATGCAATCATGCCTCAAAAAGAACAAATTCCGAGAGAATACTATAAACCCGGTAACAGAATCAGAGTTTTTGTTTTGAATGTAAAAGAAACAAACAGACTTCCTCAAGTTATTGTTTCACATGCTCATCCTGAAATTGTCAGAGAATTATTTGAATTGGAAGTTCCTGAAATTGAAGACGGAATTGTAGAAATTAAATCTATTTCTCGTGAAGCAGGTTTCAGAACAAAAATTGCAGTATGGTCAAACGACCCTGAAGTTGATTCAGTAGGAGCTTGTATAGGACCGAGAGGAAGCAGAATTCAAACAATTGTAGGTGAATTAAAAAATGAAAAAATTGATATCGTTCGCTGGTCAGAAGATCCTGTTGAATATATTGTTAACGCAATATCTCCTGCAAGAGTTGTATCGGTTGATATTATGACTGACGGTGAAGACCAAAAAGATGCTTTGGTAGTAGTTCCTGATGATCAATTATCACTTGCAATCGGAAGAGAAGGTCAAAACGTAAGACTTGCTCACAGATTAACAGGTTGGAAGATTGATATTAAATCTGTTTCACAAATGGAAGCTGAAGAAGGCGAAAATATTAAAAACTCTCCATCAAACTATGAAGATGATGATGTAGAGGAAGAACGCGCAGTTGATTCGGATGAAATTCAAGAAGAAATTGAAGAAGAAATGAATCAACAAGGATATGATGAAGAAGACTTAGCTCAAGAAGCAGAAGTTGAAGAAACAGAAGAAACTGAAGAATAAAAATAATATTTAAAATAAAAAAGGTGCCGAGCAAAATTGCTCGGCACCTTTTTTAACTCATACTTTTGATTGAATTTTACACTAAATCGTAAAGTTTTGTAACATTATTCCGATATATTAATTGACGAACGCAAAATAATCATTAAAAGTTAACCAAGAAAGGTTTAACTAATCATGGCAGGAATTGTAAAAATATTAACAGAAGCATTTTTAGCTCCAAAAATTCAATCTACAGGAATAACCAGAACAAACTCTAATCCTTTTGCACAAACATCCGGAAATCCTTTTGTTTCATCTCAAAACAGCAATCCATTTGCTAATTACGGACAAAATAAGCCTGTAGCAGGAGGATATTTTGCGGGTTATTACAACAATCAGCCTAATATTGTAGGCAGACGTTTGTTTATTGAAGTTTAGACTCAAAAATATACATTTTCATTTACTAATCAAAGTCCATACTACGTATGGACTTTTTTATATTTTAAATATTATATACCGATTATTGCAGAATAAATTTAAATTACTTATTATTTTAGGCAATTTCTTTAAAGAAAAATACTTTATATATATAAGAAAATGAGTATAAAAATATGCCGATTACATCAACAACTTCAAAACCGCGAGAAAGAGTATACGTTCAATTAAGAAGAATTAGAGAAGATTCGACACTTACAAACAGAGAAAAAGCTCTTGCTATTTTAAAAATTCCTGATAGCGACGTAGTTTGGACAGATAATAAGAACGAGCTTCCTTATGCTCGCAGATGGGCATATGATGAGCTAAACGGCAATAATAAAAGTCTTGCAGAAAGTATTAGTGAATGTTATCAAGAGTTTAAACAAAGTTCGACCTGGAAAGATATAAAAGGGGAATGGAATAATATACAAAGTGAATGTAAATCGATTCTCAACGATGTATATAAAAAAATTGTCGAAAATATAACTATTTTTTAATCCATTCAGCATTAATCAAGCAAAGTTCTTCGCCTGTTTGTGCATTTTTAAGAACGTGTGTTGTGGTGTCTCCGTTAATGCTCAATTGAGATAACACGCTTGAACCGTAAACTATTTCTTTTTTAAACATCATATCTACATTTTTTAGCTTATGCTCTCTTCTATAGTTAAAATCTAAAGGTTCAAAAGCCCATACAATATAATTTGCATTATTTACATGCCTGTTAACATCCAAATCATCAAATCTTATTTCAAATTCTTTTTCTATATCAAATTTTTCAGGGAGTCTTATTTTACCATAAGATAAATCACTATCTCTTTTTTCGTGTTGAACCATATATGGGTTATTAGCTAAAACCTCGGAAGCATTAGCCATGCTTTTTGTTGTCAAGTCAACAAGTGCCCAGGTACTCGTTGCTTTGCCGATAAGTTTATCCCCATGAAATATATAAAAATCACGAAAAGCAAATATTTTATTATATCCTCTCGGTTCTGTTTTTATGGTTAAATCATATATTCCTTCCGGATAATCTTCAAATTCAAGTCTGTATTTTAAAAGAAACCATGCCAAATTATTTTTGACTACATATGAGTATCCAAAACCCAGTGACTCAGCATTATCACTTGCTAAATCCTGTAAAAACTGAAGCATGGCAGACGGTTTTAATACCAAGTCACAATCCATCTCAGAATATCTTATTTTTACTGTTTCTTCAAATAAACTCATAGTGTATTCTCTTCCTTTACTATAGGCATATAAACTTTTACACAAAATCCGCAGTCTTCATTAGAATATAGCCGAATCTCTCCATTCATTGATTCTACAAGACCTTTAACTATATATAACCCCAATCCTGTTCCGCGCGTTGTTCTTGTTGTTGAATCATCTAATCTTGTAAATTTATCAAACAACGTTTTAAGTTTTTCTCTTGGAATAACATCGTATTCATTTTGGACACTTACAATCAAATTATCGTTTTCTATTTCATAATCTAATCTGATAGGAGTTTCTTCTTTTGCGTACTTTATTGCATTTTCTATAAGGTTAACAAAAACCTGCTCGATTCTGTCATTATCGGCAGCTATTTCTGTTGAACAATCTTGGATGTTATTTATAATTTCTTTTCCTGAATCGTTTTTTACAAGCAAAATAGAGTTTTCTATAACTGCATTAATAGGTAAATTTACTATGTTAAAGTTAAGTTTTGCATTTTCTATATCAGGTATAACAAGCAAATCCTCTATCATTCTTTTTAATCTTTCAGATTGGCGCTTAATTATTTTCAATGATTTTTGTCTTGTTTCCTCATCTATTTGAATATCTTGCCTTAACAGTCTTGACGTATATCCTTGAATGCTTGTAAGCGGGGTTCTGAATTCATGAGAAACAGTATCTATCATATTAGAGCGAAATTCATCAAGCTGCTTAAGCTCTTTGTTTTTCTTATTTATTTGTACATATGACTTATGTATTTGATTAACCATCCTGTTAAATTCAGTTGCCAAAAATACAAGCTCAAACGGAGTAAATATATTGGTTAACAGCCTGATTCTTCTTCCGTAGTTACCTTTTGAAATTGCTATAATAGCTTTAAAAAGTTGTCTGATATTTATGTAAAGATAAGATGTATATAATCCCAGAACAAAGAAAATAGCGAGCATTGTAATTAAAATAGAAAGAATGATTCTGTCTCTGTTAAAATCTATAGCATCTCTTTTTATTGCTTCTGTTGTATTGACAATAATTAATGCATCCGGATTTGTTTTCTTCAAATATACAAGCGGTTGATTTTTTACTTCACCAAATATAACAGGTACATTTTCCTGCAAATTTTTAGGTAATTGCAGCATACTGTTGTTAAAACCTTCAACAGTATAGTTACTTGACGCAAAAAGTTCATTGGTTGAGCCTTCAAGCACATAAATCTGCCTTTTATCCTCTGCCAAGGTTTTAAACCAATCCATCTTAAGATTTTCCATGTCTAAAACTGCAACCAAAAATCTTCCGTTTTTTAAAGGGCGGCTGAATACCGCATAGTTATCACGAAGGTTATACGCTTTGTACTGCTTTAATTTTTCTTTTGAATCCACTATTGTTAATTCTTTATAAAAAGGCAAACCGGAAATAATATTGTCTAAATATTGTTGTTCTGCATTTGGATTGTTATAATATTCTATTGTATTAATTATTTGATTAAGTTCGGTATTTATTGATTGTTCAAATACGTCTATCTCTTCCGATACAATTTTAGCAATCATAATTGCGGTAGAGCGCAGTTGAGCTCTGTTAGATTGTTGGTTTACATTATTTATGATAATACCGCTTATAATCATAGGAATAAGCACTGCAAAAAAACTAACAATGATTATTTGCTCCGCAATTTTTAAACGACGCTTTGAAAAAAACTGAACCATGGTTTTTATTTTAGCATAAAAAGTATGTATACAAAAGTTTACCTGCTTATAATTAAAAAAATGTGAGATTAAACCTTACACCAATATGAAATTTGTTATTTCAAAAAACGCAGGGTCATGACCCTGCGTTTTTAATATTTAAATAAATTAAAAATAAAATATTAAACACTAACTTTCATTGTGTTAGCAATAATTTCATTAAAGCTGTCAGCTTTCAAACTTGCCCCGCCAACTAAAGCTCCGTCAATGTCAGATTGCGACATTTGTTCTTCAATTGTGGAAGGTTTTACTGAACCGCCATAAAGAATTCTGATAGAATCTGCTGCAGAAGCTCCTGCAACTTCAGAAACAACGCTTCTTATCATTTTGATAACTCTGTTTGCTTCTGCACTGTCACAAGTTTTTCCTGTTCCGATTGCCCAAATAGGTTCATACGCAATAACTGATTTTGCAACATCTTCAGAAGAGATTCCTGATAATGCTGCTCTGATTTGTGATGCAATGTGAACATCGGTAGAACCTGCTTCTCTTTGTTCTAGAGTTTCACCGCAGCAAATAATCGGAATCAAACCGCCTGCTAAGATAGCTTTTGCTTTTTTGTTAATCATTTCATCTGTTTCAGAGAAGTACTGTCTTCTTTCTGAGTGTCCGATAATTACATATTCACAGCCTGCATCCTTAAGCATTTCTACAGAGATTTCTCCTGTGTATGCGCCGGATGATTCCCAGTGACAGTTTTGACCTGCAACAGAAAGTTTATTTCCGCCGCAGCCGCAATTACAAGCTATTGAGTGAACTTGATTTATTGATGTGAATACAGGAGCGATTACAACTGTAGGTAATTGAACAGCTGTATAGTTTGATAAATATGAGCTTATTCCTTCAAATAAAGCTTTTGCTTCACTTTGAAGTAAGTTCATTTTCCAGTTTCCTGCAATAATAGGTTTTCTTGACATAATTTTTCTCCCTTTATTTATTACTACACTTGAATTGTAGAACAAAGTTCAGCTAAAAACAAGTTTTATTTAATTAATATATGGATTCTGCGAGATATTTGCATAAAAAAACATATTTTGATGTATTATAACAATATGGAAGAAAAAGAACCCAAAAAAATTATAGGTTTGATGTCGGGTACGTCTTGTGATTCAATTGACGCGGCGTTATGTGAAGTTCAACCTGATTTATCGGTAAATCTTATACGAGGTATTAACTATCAATATCCTGCTCATATTAGTGCAATGATTTTTCAGGCTTTTCGTAATGAACTCGGTATAAAAGAACTTTGTCAGCTTAATTTTGCCATCGGAAGATGTTTTGCAGATGCTTGTAATATTTTAATTGAAGAATACGGAAAACCCGATTTAATCTCCAGTCATGGACAAACAATCTATCATTATCCGTTTGATGAACAAATTGACGGAATCCCGATTAAAAGCACATTGCAGATAGGAGAAAGTTCAGTAATCGCAGCTTTAACAGGGTGTCCTACAGTATCAAATTTCAGAGAAAAAGATATTGCAGCAGGAGGTCAAGGAGCACCGTTAGTTTGTTTTGCAGATGAAAAATGGTTTAGGGGTAAATATTTTAACGAAAACGGAGATGCTAAAAACTTTGTAATCCAGAATATAGGCGGAATATCTAATGTTACGGTTGTTTCAAATGACTGTGATACATTCGGTTTTGACACAGGATGCGGCAATATAATGATTGATTACTGTGTTCAAAAGTTTTTTAACAAAAAGTATGATAAAGACGGTGAAATAGCTAATGAAGGTACGATTTGCGAAAACTGGCTTGATTGCTTGCTTCAAGACGAATATTATTATTTGGAACCTCCTAAAACAACAGGCAGAGAATATTTTTCATCCAAATATATAGAAAATATTCTAAAAACAGCGCCCGCAGAACCAAAAGACATTATATCCACACTAACGGCTCTGACTGCAAAAACAATAGCGCAAGCGTATGAAAGATTTATTTATCCGTCAGTCCATATAGATACTGCGGTAATAGGCGGCGGCGGAGCATACAATAAGACAATGATGAAATTTTTGCGTCAGTACTTGCCCCAAAGAATAGAATTAAAAACCCATGAAGACTACGGAATATCAAATAACTACAAAGAAGCCATGGCATTTGCATTATTGGGATACTGCAATTATTACGGAATTCCTTCTAATGTGCCTTCTTGTACAGGAGCAGATAAAAGAATAGTGCTTGGAAAGATTTGCTAATATTTATTTTTTTCTGTATTAAAAAGTAAAAGCGATAATTAAAAAATTATCGCTGAATTATGTGTGTGTATTATATTATAGATTTATATTTAAGCTAATGTGTTTAAATGTTTTTCTGTTTCAACTTCGCCGGAATCATTATTTCTTATAAGACTAAAAGTCCTATATAACTTGTAACCCAAAGCAGTAAGCGGGTTTGTATTTAATGCATCGGCTTTATGCGCAACTTCCTTATTTTGTTGGAATCTGACAGAAGCATTTGCATCTCTGAGCATTAAAATTGCATTTTCTGAAGTTGAAACCTTTGAAGGTTCGTTTTCTTTAAAATTTATATAAGATATAGGATTTATTTTCATAGAAGTCACCTCCGTGATCTTGTTCTTTGTATTAAGTGTTTAATTAACACTTCATCTAACATTTTTATTATGATACATAATGTGATTTTTGTCAAGAGGGTTTGTAAATTTTATTACAAAAAGCTGAAAAACCGTAGCAATGAGCGTTTTAGATTAAATGTAAAAAATACACTTTATATGGTGTGCAGGATTTTCTTTTTTTGCTTTTTATATATTTCTTTATTCTTCAATGATATTTAAAAATTTGCATGCTTCGTATGCACTCATTTGCTCTGCTTCTTTTTTTGATTTTCCGCATGCATTCCCGATTACTTTATTTTCCCACAGTACTTCAACATTAAAAACGGGCTTATGAGCCGGCCCTGTTACTGATACTACGTTATATTCAGGGCGGGTTTTATTGTATCCTTGTGTATATTGCTGTAATATATCTTTTGCATTGTATTTTTCAAAATGTTTATCTACGTCTTCGGCATATGTAAGTATATATTTACGTATAAATGATTCTATTTCGTCTCGCTTGCCGCTTAAATAATAAGCCCCCAGAACAGCTTCAAGTGAGCATGCTATATTAGATTCTCGTTTCCGTCCTCCTTGTTTTTCTTCAGAAGGGCCTAATATAATTAATTTATCTAAGCCGATTTTTATTGCAACTTCTCCCAAAATTGCATCTGACACAAGTATGGAACGAATTTTAGATAATTCGCCTTCTGCTGCATTCGGATATGTTTCATACAAAAGTTTAGACGTAAAAAGCTTTAGTACCGAATCTCCAAAAAATTCTAATCTTTCATAATTCTCTAAATCGGGTAAATTGTTCTCTTTTGTATATGAAGGATGAGTCAGAGCAATTTTTATGAGCTGTTCTTCTCCTTCTCCAAAAATTTCTTTTAGCATTAGTACAATCCTTTTAATAGTTCAATAAAATTATTTTGCACAAAGAATTGTAAATAATAGTATATAACAGGTATTGTCAGAATATAGCTGTCCGTTCTGTCTAAGAAACCGCCATGCCCCGGAATTATATCACTTGAATCCTTAACTCCGGCATCACGCTTTATCATTGATTCACATAAATCACCTATTTGAGCAAACAATGCAATCAATATACCGATAATAATGGCATGGTACCATGGCAGGTTAAAGAATTTTATACCAAATATAATACAAAATAATATGCACATAAGTGTTCCGCCAATAGCACCTTCAATTGTCTTATTAGGACTTATAACTTCGGCGAGTTTGTGTTTTCCAAACTGTACTCCTGCATAATAGCAGCAAGAATCAGTTAAAATAACTGCTAAAAGTAGTAATATAGCGTATGCAGCACCTTCCATAGAAGGATTGTGCTTAATCCATCCGTTATACAAAGGTTCACAACATCCTATATCTCTTAAAAGAAGCAAGTGCAGAGGAAACCATCCGCAATACACAAATCCTAATATTGTGGTGGCAACATTAGCTATATATGGCTGTTTTCCTCTGAACAGAACCCACATAAAAGACATTAATGATGCAATTGTAAACACTAGCGGTATTAAATCTAATTTGTTAAAATACGCAATAAAAGCAAATATAAGACTTGAAGAAATAATAATTTTATAACTTGGTAAAAAACCTTTATTTTTAAGTATTTTTGTATATTCTTTAGCTCCAAGTATTACAATTACCAAGCAAAGTATTACTAAAGGAATTCCACCTGCTAGAATTGCAAATAAAGCGGAAAAACCGATTATTAGTCCAACAATTAATCTTAATACACTTTTACTGATATTCATTATACAGTCATAACCTCTTTTTCTTTTTCGCTGACAAGTGAGTCAACAATTCCGACATATTTATCCGTAATTTTTTGTATCTGATCTTGATTATCTTTAACTGCATCTTCAGGAAGATTTTCGTCTTTTTCTATTTTCTTTAAGGAATCAACCATGTCGCGTCTTACATTTCTGATTGCTATTTTTGTATCTTCACCAAACTTTTTAACATCTTTTGCAGTTTCTCTTCTTCTTTCTTCTGTTAAAGGCGGGAAATTAAGACGAATACATGTTCCGTCATTATTTGGTGCAACGCCTATTTCAGCCTTTATTACAGCTTTTTCCACTTCTTTTAATATGCTTTTATCAAACGGCGTAATAACCAGAGTAGTACCTTCCGATACGCTGACTTGTGCCATTTGTCTTATAGGAGTCGGAGCTCCGTAATATTCGACAACAACTTTGTCAAGAATACCAGGATTTGCACGACCTGTACGAACGGAAGCAAAATCTTTCTTTAATTGTCCGATTGCTTTTTCCATTTTTTCTTCGCCAAATAAAAACATTTCATCAAGAGCGTCTGACATAATTTTCTCCTTTTATAATTTTAACTTATATACGTTCCGACAGATTCACCGTTTTGAATTTTAACCAAACTTCCCTGAGCTTTAAAATCAAATACGATGATAGGTATACCGTTTTGCTTACATAGAGCGCAAGCAGATGTATCCATAATCTTTAAATCTTTTTGAATAATCTCAGCATAAGATATTTTATCCAATTTTTTAGCATTCGGATTAGTTTTGGGGTCATCAGTATAAACCCCGTCTACTCCGTTTTTAGCCATCAACATAACATCTGCTCCGATTTCGGATGCTCGAAGAGCAGAAGCGGTATCTGTCGTAAAGAAAGGATTTCCTGTTCCTGCTGCAAATATTACAACTCTACCCTTTTCTAAATGGCGGATTGCTCTGTGTCTTACATAAGGTTCTGCAATTTGATTCATAGCAATAGCTGTCTGAACCCTGCATTCTACTTCAATCTTTTTTAATGCACATTGAAGAACTACAGCATTCATAACAGTTGCAAGCATACCGACGTAATCTCCGGAAGCTTGATCCATGCCTAACCTTGCACTGTTTTTCATTCCTCTGAAAATATTACCGCCGCCTACAACAACTGCAATTTCCACTCCTCGTTCGTATATAGAACGAATTTCGTCTGCTATCATTTCAACGGGTTTAGGGTCAATTCCAAATTGCTGATCTCCTAACAGTGCTTCTCCGCTAATCTTCAATAACACACGTTTATATTTATTCTCTGCCATTAGATACCTCGTATTCTCAAATAAGGTCAAATCCCTCTATATAATCGTATTAAAAAATAGGGTTTTTGTAAAGGAGTTCAGGCAAAATTTTTGTAATTATTTACTACTTTTTACATTTAGTATAAATTTTAAACGGAATCATTTTATACTGCATTTTTACACACCAAATAATCAGTTAAATATATGTAACAAAACTTATCTGTTACATAAAATAACTAAGTTTTTATAAATATCAAATTTTTTTAGAATAAATTATTGAGCATTAAACATGTCTTTGCCGACAGAACATAGAGGGCAAGCCCAATCATCAGGCAAATCTTCGAAAGCAGTTCCCGGAGCTATTCCGTTATCAGGATCACCGACTTCAGGATCATAAACGTAACCGCATACTGAACATACATACTTTTGCATAATTTTCTCCTTTTTTAATTTTTTAAACTGCCGACAATTTTGTCTGCAACATTATCTAATAATTCTAATTGTTCTTCTTTTAATGCTGATTTTATACAAATAGATTCATCTATTATTTCAGTTCCTTTAAGAGGTTCTAATATATTCTTCATTGCATTTCCGCAAGTCGGAGCCCATGAACCGTTTTGAATAAGAACAATTTTACGGTTTTGCAAATTGTGTGCTGCTATATTATGAAGCAGGTGTTCCATAGATTCAAATATTCCGTTATTATAAGTAGTTGTTGCAAAAACTATATGTGAATATTTGAAAGCGTCAGAAAGAACGTATGAAGAATGTGTATGAGAAACATCATACATTTTTAGTCCTTTTACACCCTTATCTGCAAGTTTGCCTGCCAAAATATTTACAGCATTTTCTGTTCCTCCGTATACAGAAGAATACGCTATAAGGACAGAGTTTTCTTCCGCTTCGTAGCGAGACCACCTGTCGTATTTTTCAACAAACTTAGCTATATTGTTTTTAATTATTACACCATGAAGCGGATAAATTGTTTGAATATCTAATGCCGATGCTTTTTTCAGAAGCATTTGCACTTGCGGGCCGTATTTCCCTACAATGTTAGTATAGTATCTTCTTGCTTCATCCAGATAATCTTTTTCAAAATCTATATCCGTATCGAATAAATTTCCGTTTATTGCACCGAAAGAGCCGAAAGCATCAGCAGAATACAAAGCTTTATCTGTTTTATCATAAGTTACCATAACTTCAGGCCAATGAACCATTGGCGCCATGGCAAACGTTAGTTTATGTTTGCCTGTATCCAGTTCATCACCTTCCTTAACTACCATTACATGTGAATCAATATCAAAATCAAAAAATTGTTTAATAAGAGCTACAGACTTTGCGGTTGTAACAATTTTTACTTCCGGATAAATTGATATAACATCTTCAATTAAGGCGCAATGGTCAGGCTCCATATGATGAACAATCAGGTAATTCAAGTCCCTGCCATCTAAAGCTGCTTCCAGATTCTGAAAAAATTGTCCGGAACAAGCTTTGTCAACAGTATCCATAAGAACAGTTTTTTCATCATTAATCAAATAAGAATTATATGAAATTCCGTTTGGAATAGGATAAGCACTCTCAAACAGAGCAAGACGCCTGTCTGAACATCCTACATAAAAAATATCACCACTAATTTTTCTAATATCGTACATTTTTTACTCCTTAAATAAAATAAGCTCTTTTCTGATTTTACATTAAACAAGAAAATTTTTCTAAATCATCTATATGTTTGATTACAAATATAAAAAAAAACTATAAACTTATAATATCTAATATTATGGGGAGAGATATGTCTAAATCTAATTTGAAATTAAAGCCGTCGAAACGGGAAAATAACTTAAAAGTTGTAGATGAAAATGCTGTCAAAACGACTTCTTATAGTGATATTAATTTAAAAAAATGGAAAGAATATGACCATATAAAAACCGATACACTATGGGAATTCCCTTCAAGATTAAAAGAGGGCGGACATTCAAACGAGTATCATGGTAATTATATTCCTCAAATAGCTCAGCAAATTTATGAAAGATATACAAAGAAAGATGATATAGTTTTAGATTTATTTTTTGGCTCCGGAACATCGGGTATAGAAGCTGTTAATATGAATCGCCGCTGCATAGGTGTAGAATTAAAAGACGATTTAGCGGAAAAAGTATCTGAAAAATTTACTCCAAAACAGCTTGTTACGGATGTTAATATTATATGTGCGGATTCGGCAAGTGAACTTGCAAAAGAAAAAATTAAAGCTCGTTTAGATATTATGGGAAGAAAACAAGCACAGCTATTGATGCTTCATCCGCCGTATGACGACATTATCAAATTCTCAGATAAAAAAGAAGATTTATCAAATTGTGCAACTACCGAAGAATTTTATGATTTATTTGAAAAAGTTGCAAAAAACGGTTATGACCTTTTGGAAAAAGGAAGATTTGCCTGCTTAATAATCGGCGATAAATACGCAAATTCACAGCATATTCCGCTCGGGTTTGAATGCATGGCAAGGATGAATAAAATAGGGTTTATCACAAAAGCAATAATCATAAAAGATATGCAAGGTAATGAAAGAGCAAAAGGAAAGACTGCTAACTTATGGCGTTATCGTGCTCTGGCAGGCGGATTTTATATCTTTAAGCACGAATATGTTATGATATTCCAAAAGGTATAAAACATATAATGATTAAGAAATCAGAGTCAGGTATTCTTGTAAACATAAAAATAGTTCCTAATTCTTCTAAAAATGATATTATAGTTGAAGAAGAATTCATTAAGATTAAAATTACTGCACAACCTATTGAAGGTAAAGCTAACAAAGCTTTAACGGAATTTTTGTCTAAAACTTTTAAAATTCCCAAGACTTCTGTTGAAATTGTAAAAGGTGAAACCTCAAAAGAAAAAACTGTTTTTTTGCATGTTTTAGATACAGAAAAACAGGATTTTATAATCTCTAAATTGACAAAGCAATAAAAAAATTATACTATTAATTATATAGAAAAGGTGTGAATAATGTATAAACGTTGGTATGATATAGACCCTACTGTAAGTTTAGCTGTCAGTTTGATGAGAAATGCAAATATTCTTACTCAGTATAAATGTGCTGATTTAATAATAAAGACATCTAAAGAAAACGGAATTGATATGTCTGAAAACATATTGACGGATGCTTTTACATACGTTTTAAGACGTTGGTATGACACAGATCAAAAAATTGCAGAGTCTTTTGAGTATTTAAAATCTTTACCGGAAGAATTACAAAAAGATGTTGCACTTAAAATAATTAAATTATTACAAGTTGAAGAAGTTAGCTAGATATGAATAGTATAATAGAGTTTTTTTCAAACCCTGCTTTGATATCCGTAATATTGTTATGCATATTATGTGTCAGGGGAGTGAATGTTCTATTGTCTATTATAGTGTCTACTATTGCGGCAGGCTTACTCTCCGGTATGAAAATAGGACATATTATGGATGTTTTTATATCCGGCATGGGAGGAAATTCCGAAACAGCATTAAGCTATATATTGCTTGGTGCGTTTGCTGCTACAATGGCACACTCAGGTTTTACGGATGTCATATCTAATAAAATAGCTAAAATAATATCGGGTAAAAAATATATTTTATTGTTGATATTAGCTCTTATTGCTATGGCTTCACAAAATATTATTCCGATTCATATTGCTTTCATTCCGATTATAATACCTCCTCTATTGGGTATAATGAATAAGATAAAGCTTGACAGGCGAGCAGTTGCTTGTGTATTGGCATTTGGATTAAAAATGCCGTATATTGCAATACCTGTAGGTTTTGGGTTGATATTTCAAAACTTAATTGCGGATAATATGATTCAAAACGGAGTAAACGTATTAAGAGGTGATATTTGGAAATCGACTCTGATTCTTGGTGTAGGAATGCTTGTGGGACTTCTTTTTGCACTTTTTGTATCATATAAAAAGCCTAGAGAATACGAGCAAAAAAATGTTGTAAATTCTAATATAAAAGAATCAAAATTTTTATTTTCTCATTGGATAATTATATTTGCGGCAGCGGCAACTTTTGTTGTTCAGCTTTTAACTAAATCTCTTCCGCTGGGAGCTCTTGTAGGATTAGGTATAATTTTCACCTGCAGAGTTATTCCGCAGGAGAAAATGGATCATATGATGAATGAAGGTATATATTTAATGGGTTATGTTGCGTTTGTTATGCTTGTTGCAGCGGGATTTGCATCAGTTTTAAAAGAAACCGGAGCAATAGAAAACCTTGTAAATATTGTACTTAATTATATTCCGTCTAATATAATGTTAACGTCTTTAATAATTCTTATCTTAGGATTATTTATAACTATCGGTATAGGAACTTCCTTTGGTACTATACCGATTATAGCGGTATTGTTTGTTCCTGTTTGTGTAAAAACCGGATTTAATCCTCAGCAAATTATTGTATTAATTGCAGCTGCAGCGGCATTAGGTGATGCGGGTTCTCCGGCTTCCGATACAACGCTGGGGCCGACTTCCGGACTTAATGCGGATGGTCAACATAATCATATTACTGACACTTGTATTCCTACTTTTTTACATTTTAATACATCTCTTATATTATTTGCGCTTATCGGTATTTGGTTGTTAGGTTAAGATTTGTTAAACAAATTAGCAAATTTTATTTTGAGGATACTTTATAAGATAAAAAGGTCTTTTTATGGCAAAAATTGTAAGTCTTATTCCAAAAATAACAAGAACACCTGCGATTCAGCCGGTAAAAAATCAGACTGTTCCGATGAATTCTGCACCGGTTAAAATTTTTGATTTATCAAAAGCGTTGCATACAACATTCACTAATATTTCAAAAAAACAGGTGAAATCTGCAAGAAGAATGGATAAATCAGATGCGGCAAGATATTACTTTGATATAATAGCGAACTCAATGGCAATCCCTGACGAATTAAGACCTCAACTGATTATAAAAGATATTGATTCTGAAGCTCCGAAGTTATGCGGATGTTATGACAATTCAGATAATACACTTACTTATTTTGCTGAGAGCAAGAGGAATAAAAAAGCAGGAAAATGGTGGACTTTCGGACTTATCAGGCATGAGATGGAGCATTTTAGACAGTATTTGGATATTTACAGGAATAGAGATACATTTGATGAATTGTGTAAATATTACGTTAAAATCGGAAAAGAGCAAAATATTGCACCTGATACAATTGATGAAGCCATATCAAGTTTACATAAGTCAAGAAATAATATTTTGAAGTATTACACAGAAACGGATAAAAACAGCAGTGACTATAAAAAGACTAAAAAATATTTAGATAGTGCCATTAATTACCAAACATACGATTATAAAGACATAAAGCAGTGTTTAAAATACTTTTTACAGCCTATGGAATTTGATGCATGCAAAGCACAAGGCTTAAATTGGATTAACTATTTTAAAACACTTTTATTAGGGTAAAAAAAGAAATTCGGTGTAACAAAACACTTATCGCCAATCTTGCCGATAAGTGTTGTAAAATCTCCTCACGCGCGCCCTCATCCGGTTCGCCGTTAAATTGCCTTAATTTTGTTCTGTTCTCTTCTCTTAATTTTTTCAGATATCCTGCGTTTGGGTCATACATTTCACCCGATATCATTTTTTTATACTCTTCCATATGAAGATTATATCAGAAATGATTATGATTGTTGTGCACAAAATGCGCTAACACCACTCAAATCCACTTTTCTCGGATCTCCGGCTGCTGAAAAATTAATTGGTGCAGAAAGCGGATTATAAGCAACTTTTGTATAATCTGTCTGATCGTTGCCATATCCTAACGTTACACCTCCGGTAGCGCCTTCTTTAACTGCCGAGTTAATGAAACCAAGTCCAAATTCCATTTTATACGTCCTTTCTTCTCTATAATAATCTGTGTTTATTTTCATAAATCAACATGATTTACATGTACATAAAGTATTTCAGGATAAAAAAATTGCCTAATTTCTTTCCTAAAGTTTACAAAAGTTTACAAACATATATAATTGTTTGATATCAATAGCTTTGGTCAGCTTAGTAAAGTTGACCTACAAACTGACCTACAAGCTAAGCTGCAAACTTATGTAACAATATATGTTATTTGTTGCATA
>CAMORE010000013.1 GCA_946623365.1 uncultured Acinetobacter sp. | reverse complement strand
CTCGAAGCATTGAATACGTTGTAATCGAATGTAAACTGTATATCAATACTTTGACCTTTGAAGTCAGCAGGCAATGGCCTAAACGGAGCAGTCAATTCTACTGCTTTTAGTGCTGCCTGATCTGCAGACGGAAGCCCCGAAGACTTATTAACTCTGCAAGATAAAAGTCTGCCATCTTTTGCAATCTTGAATAACAAGACTACACGTTTTGATTCATTTCCTTTTGGAGGATCCCAATTCATCTTAATACGTTTTTGGAGTTCTCTCATATAAGGTCCGAAATCAGGTTCTCTTAGAGCATCAATTCCCGGAGCACCACCTCCGCCTCCGGGGTTACCCACGTTACCGCCGCTGTTTGAACCTGTTCTGCCCAAAGAACTGCCGCTTCCGGTTCTTCCGGGAGCAAGCGACGGGGCAGGCGCACCTGCTCTTGAACCCGTTGTTGAACCTGAACCTTTATTTCCGCTTGTTGAACCTTTCGGTGCTGATGTTCCTCCTATAGGGCCCGTTGCTAATGTCTTACCGACAGGTGCATTTGATGGCCTTGGAACCGCAAACGGAGTTGACGGTTTTGCAACCGGTGACGGCGCAGACGTCGGTTTGGCACTTGGCCTTGCTGTTGGCGGTGCAGGTTTTGCAGGAGACGGTTTTGTTACTGCAGCAGGCTGTTGAGTTTTAGCAGGCTGTTTTACCTGAGGTTTAGCTTTTTGTTGTGCTACTTTCTGCTGTGCAGCCTGCTGCTGTTTTTTTATAAGCTTATTCGCACTGCTTGCCGCAGCAGAAGGTTTTGCAGCTTTTTTAGGAGCAGGTGACGGCATGGAAACCTTTCGTTTCGGATCGTTTATTCCGCCGCTTCTTGAATTAATATCTGCTCTGTTTTTAGTATGTTTATTCCTTGGCATGGCTTCTTTATCAACAAGAACAAACTCAATATCTTTTTTGAGCTTTGCATCAGGTTTTTTGAAGGTAAACAAATGAATACCCATAAGTGCCAATGCCATTGTAATTAACCATATCAATAAAACAACTCCCGGATGAAGCGCTGTTGATATTGCCAGCGATTTTTTTATAGGAATAACTTCCGGTCTTGTAGTTACAAGCTTCGGAAGCCGATATTCCTCATAATTACTATCATCCTCTTCGTATAAAAAACTTCTTTTCTCTATTAACGACACAATTCTATCTCTCTTATCTCTACCCCTATTAAGATAACCTCATTATACAACAAAATAAATTATCTTGTTTACTAATTTTTATAAATATTATACTCTAACAAGTGTCTTTTCTTCAAATTTAAGCTTAATTTTCAAACGCATAGTTTGAAGCAGAAACAGTTATAGGTTGGGTCAGGTATAATTCAACATTTGAATTCATTGGTATATCAACATCATTACCTTTATCAATAGCAGACTTTACGAGTCCCCCTCCTGCTCCGACAGCAGTACCTAATGCAACACCTCTTCCCAACTTATCTCCGCCGGCAAGAGCACCGAATACAAGACCTGATAGTGCGCCCGCTGTTGAACCTACAACTAAGTCTTTAGTGTATTCTTTTGCAACATCTGTTTTTGTGCCGCCTAAAAGGACTCCGGAATTATCATCAGTTTTAATAACTGCAGATATCGGAATTTGCGTTCCGAACGGAGTTGTTATTTGAGTAAATCTTACGGCAAGTTTTCCGTTTATACTGCCATGCTTAGCGGAAGATGCCTCAATAACAGTTCCTGATATTGAACTTCCCGCAGGAGCCACCAATTTATCTCCATAATAAAAATCTTTACCCAATGCCATATAGACAGGTTGTCCAACCGTTGCAGTTGCAGAAGATAATTCTGATGTCAGAGTTGCACTAAAACCGCTGCCTGCCGGAACTGTTACAACACTACCCCTTAACGGTTGATTATTATATGTAACGGGTTGTTGATAATTGTAGTTCTGACTCGGAGCTTGAACTCGCTCCTGCGAATAACTGTAATTTGTTCCTGCATATACATTTGTATTTAAAAACATTGTTGCTGACAGTAAAATTACTGCGTATAACTTCTTATTGTTCATAATATCACCTCTCACCTATAACATTCTATAAATCCTGCTCTATTTTGTCAATTTGTAACTTTGCTTACAATTTAGTAACGAAAGATTTATAAAATTGTTCATTCGGGTTCTTATATGACTGTTTTTAAATATTCTATAATATCAGAAGATTCATACATTTGAATATTACGGTCCCTGTCTACAAAAAACGGCACTTGCCTTTTCCCGCCAGACTGTATCAGAGCATCTTCAGCCGATTTATCGGCAATATCTATTTTATTATACTTTATTCCGTTTTCATCCATAAATTTCATGACCTTTTTACAATACGGGCATGTTTCCAAAATATACAAATCAAACATTTTGACCTCCTTTTCTTCAATTAAGATACACTAAACTGTTTTTTTACACATTCACCTATAGGTTACAAACCAAACTAGTTTTTTGTAACAGTTTTTTTTATTAATCTATATATTTGTTTTAGCATACTAAAAGGAGCTGTAATCGGAGCAAACAGAATTTGTGTTATTACCAAAAACTTTATTAGATTTTCATCACCGGACAAATCCGTTAATTGTTCGAGCATGGAATTAAATTCTTCATCGCTTTTAAACGTTAACAGATAATGAAGTCTGCACAAAGAGTAAGTAATACATATTACAATATAACTGATTATAATTTTTGTTTCTAACATATAACAATTGTATCATTATTTTTTTTAATTGCGTATAAATATTTAGGGGAATACAATCATGTAAAACGGAGGGAAAAGAATGAATTGGCAGGAAGAGGATTTAAAATATATTTGGCACCCATGCTCACAAATGAAAGACTATGAAACACTTCCTCCTATTGTTATAGAAAAGGGAGAAGGAATAAATCTATATGACATAAACGGTAAATGTTATAAGGACGTTATAAGTTCATGGTGGTGTAATCTTTTGGGACATTGTCACCCGAGGATAAATAAAGCAATGAAAAAACAATTGGATACCTTAGAACATGTTATTTTTGCTAATTTTACTCACAAAACCGCTATTACATTATGTCAAAGACTTACTAATGTTTTACCAAAGGGTTTATGCAAATTCAATTTTGCCGATAACGGTTCTGCTGCGATTGAAATGGCTTTAAAAATGAGTTTTCAATATCATTACCAAACAGGAAATCCGCAAAAGAAACGATTTATGGCGCTTGCTGATGCATACCATGGTGAAACTCTCGGAGCGCTTGCAGTAGGCGGAGTTGATTTGTATTCAGAACTATATAAACCTTTACTCCTTGATGTTATAAGAATCGAAGGAATTGATTGCTATAGATGTCAATGGGGAAAATGCAGAGATTGCTGTAATTGTGAATGTTTTATTAAAGCGGAAGAAGTCTTCAAAAAATATGCAGATGAAACCGCAGCTGTTATCGTTGAACCATTACTGCAAGGTTCTGCAGGAATGAAAATATATCCGCCGTTGTATCTAAAAAAATTAAGAGAATTATGTGATAAGTACAATGTCCACTTAATAGCTGATGAAATTGCAACAGGTTACGGAAGAACAGGAAAAATGTTTGCCTTTGACCACGCAGAAGTCAGTCCTGATATAATGTGCCTGTCAAAAGGTTTAACGGGCGGATACATGCCAATGTCCGTTTGTGTAACTACTCAAAAAATATATGATGCATTTTATGATGATTATCTAAAAGGTAAAGCTTTCATGCATTCACATACTTATGCGGGGAATCCGCTTGCTTGTTCAGCTGCTATAGAAGTTTTAAACATTTTAGAAGAAGAAAATATTATTCCGAAAGCGGTAGAAAAAGCCAAGTATTTTAACAAAATAATAAAAGAAAAATTCTTACCGCTCGAGAATGTCGGGGAAGTACGCTCCATAGGCTTAATTAATGCAATAGAACTTGTCAAAAACAAAGATACTAAAGAACCTCTGGACTATACAAAAAGAACAGGGTATCAAATATACAAAAAAGCTCTGGAAAAAGGTGTAATATTAAGACCTCTGGGAGATGTTATATACTTTAATCCTCCATTGATTATTGAAAAAAATGACATGGATTTCGTAACAGATATTGCACTGGAATGTACCAAATCTATACTGAAAAATAAATAAAAGGTAAAACCAAGTTATTAATTTTGTAATTGGGCTATTTTCTTGTATAAATCAATTATTTCTTTTGATTGATTTTTAGGGACTACTATCTTGATTCTTGCATTCAAATCGCCATATCCGTCTGATGTAGGAATTCCTAGTTTTTTCAGCCTTAGAGATTGACCGCTTGAAACTCCTGCAGGAATTTTTATATTAATTTTTCCATGCAAAGTTTGAATATCTTTAGAACACCCGAGCACTGCCTCCGGAGGTGTGATTTCAACGTCTTTGGTTATATTATCGCCGTCAAATTGATATTCATTATCTTTAAAGTGTATTACAAAATATAAATCACCTTTTCTGCCGTATGAATCGGTTTTTCCTTCGCCTCTAAGACGAATTTTTTTACCTTCTTCAATACCCTTTGGCAGTTTTACCTTTACATTCTTAGGAGTTGATACAATACCTGTTCCGCCGCAATGAGAGCAATATCCGCTGCCATGACACTCATTACATTTTTCAATTTCTGTAAAAGTGACATTTATCGGCTTACCGTCAAACAATTCCTGTGCGGTAACATTTAATGTTTTAGTTATGTCTAAATTTTCTGCAGGCTCACTTTGAGCAGTCCTTCTCCTTGATGTAGTACGTTGAGCTGAACCATTTCCGAAATCAAAACCGCCAAAATTTTGACTTTGACGTCCTGATGCCATTCCACCCATCATGTCTCCAAAAAGTGAACTGAAGAAGTCTGAAAAACCTCCTCCACCAAAGTCAAAACTTTGCGCACCGCCTTGATTAAAGTTAAAGCTAAAGTTTTCAAAACCGGGAGGCGGTGTCCAATCCGCTCCGCCTTGCCAATTAGAACCCAGACTGTCATATCTCTGGCGTTTATTTTTATCAGACAGAACTTCATAAGCTTCATTTATATCTTTAAACTTTTCTTCCGCTTCTTTTGTTTTATTTACATCCGGATGATATTTTCTTGCAAGTTTCCTGTACGCTGACTTAATTGCACTTGTATCTGCATCTCTGGAAACTCCCAATATTTCATAATAATCTTTGTACTTCATATAAATAATCCTTCTTTATTACTTTTATCTTAATACAAAATTTACTGATTCTTTATTTTTTTAATTATTTTTTAATACTGCATATACAAATGTAAAAAACTTGTCACAGCAGGTAATATAATGTTATTATATATATAATTGGTGGAGAGATGGAATTAGGCAAATTATCTAAAATATTGAAAAATAACGACATTGTCCTTGCAATAGGTCTTGTCATTATTGTCGTAATGATGGTAATTCCTATCCCTGCGCCATTTTTGGATTTACTGTTAACTGTTAATATTTCTTTAGCCGTAGTTATATTGCTTGTATGTTTATATACGCAGGAACCACTGGATTATTCATCATTTCCGACCGTTTTACTTATTGCTACATTGTTCCGTTTAGGATTGAACGTCAGCTCCACCAGATTAATACTTCTAAACGGGCAGGCAGGTAACGTTATTACAGCTTTCGGAGAATTTGTCGTGGGAGGCAACTACGTTGTAGGTGCTGTAATTTTCTGTATCTTGGTTTTAATCAACTTTATGGTTATTACAGGCGGTGCAACTCGTGTTGCTGAAGTATCCGCACGTTTTACATTGGATAAAATGCCAGGTAAACAATTAAGTATTGATGCAGATTTGAATTCCGGCTTAATTAACGAAGAACAAGCAAAAGAAAGACGAAAAAAACTTGAAAGAGAAACTGATTTTTACGGTACCATGGATGGTGCCTCAAAATTTGTTAAAGGAGATGCAACTGCCGGCATAGTAATTACGGTTATTAATATTGTAGGTGGTTTGATTATCGGTGTAATCCAACTCCATATGGATATTACACAGGCTCTTGGAACTTATACAATATTAACGGTCGGAGACGGTCTTGTATCACAGATTCCGGCACTTCTGATATCCACTGCAACCGGTTTAATTGTTTCCAGAGCTTCGGGTAAAGACGAATCACTTTCTGTCGATATTAAAAATGAAATGTTCAGCGACCCGCGAGTACTGGGGGTTGTATCCGGTTTGCTGGGATTCTTAGGTATTATTCCGGGGATGCCTACAATTCCGTTTCTAACAATAGCTGCCCTTGCAGGTTATATGGCATTTAAGAAAACAAAAGATAAAGAAGAGCAGGTTCAGGTTGCTCAAGCTGAAGCTATTGAACAAGAACAGCAAGAAAAGCTCGGCAAAAAAGAAAAAAGAGCAAAAGCAACCAGAGAAAGTGTAATGGAGCTGCTTAATGTAGATACTATAGAAATTGAAGTCGGTTATAGACTTGTTCAACTATTGAATGTTGAAATGGGAGGAGATTTACTTGAACGTATTGCTCAAATAAGAAGACAGACTGCACTTGACTTAGGTATAATTCTTCCGTCTATTCGTGTAAGAGATAATTTACAACTGTCTCCCAATTCTTATCAAATAAAATTAAAAGGTGTTCCTCTTGAAACAGGTGATGTATATCCTGAAAGATATTTGGCGATGTCAGCAGGCGACCCTGTCGGCAATTTGGCTATAAATGGTATCCACGCAATAGAACCTGCATTCGGATTACCTGCACTATGGATAGAGGCAAAGGACAAAGACCTTGCAGAAATGTCAGGATATACAGTTGTTTCAGCTTCAGCTGTAATTTCAACTCACATTACTGAAGTTATTAAAAAATGTGCCTCTGAAATTCTTTCAAGATTTGATGTTCAACAGCTTATTGATAACCTTAAAAAAGAAGTTTCGGAAGATTATGTAAATGACATAATGAAAGATATTACTATCGGAGATGTTCAACTTGTAATGCAAAACTTACTAAAAGAAGGTGTTGCGGTCAGAGATTTAAAAACTATACTGGAAACCATCAGTATACAAGCAAAAGTCAGCAAAAATCCAAATTTCCTAACCGAACATGTAAGAATTGCTCTTGCAAGAAATATATGCAAACAAAATCTTGCCGATACCGGAGAGTTATTTGTTATTACGCTGTCACCTGACGTTGAACAAACTATTGCTAAAGGTGCTAGTCCTGATGGTCAAAGCGTATCGCTTGATCCGCAATTTACAAGAAATATGCTTGATAGGATGAATGCAGAACTTGAAAAAGCAATTACGGCTACGGGAAATCAACCTGTAATACTGTGTGCTTCACCGATAAGGCTTCTTTTCAGACGACTAATTGAAAGAACTTATCCGCAAATTGCAATTATGTCATATAATGAAATTAGTCCTAACGTTAAAGTTAAATCAGTAGGAATGATAAAAGTTTAAATTTAGATACCAATAAGAAAGGATTATATATGAGAGAGCTTGTAAAAACAGATCAGCTGGTAACAATTGTTCCGCAGGACTTTAAAAAAACAAATAAAGGAAAAGTTATCGAAGTTTCACCGGAAGGATTTAGAATGAAGCTTCAATATAAGCCTGACGGTTTAATAGTAAACCATATTTGTGATTTTTATTCATTAACAGATAACGGGTATTTATATTTTGAATCATATGTAGAAGCTTTAGATAATAATATAATCACAATACCAAACCCTGTTAAACACAGATTTCTACAGCGTCGTAAATTTACACGTATTAAATTTTTGGAAGATTTGGTACTTACTTGCGATAATGTATCACATAATGTAAGAACTCTTGATATCTCAGCCGGAGGTATGAAGATAAGAACTCAAGATAATATTGATATCGAAAAAGAGTATCACGTAAGTATTAAGTTAAGTGATGAACAAATTATAAATTGCAGATACCAGCTTATCAGAATTGAAAAGGGAGATAACGGTATTTATACTATATCGGGACGATTTACTCACCTAAATAACATTGACAAAATGACTCTTGTTCAGTTCTGCATGAAAAAAGATATGGAAAATATTAATAAAAAATAGGATACTAAATGCACTATTCAAATAACATAAAAAACTTTTTTATTGCATCGACAATTCTTGTCATTGGCGCATTAAATATGATAAAAATCGGTACTATTGATATGCACTTTATTTGTGCAACAGCAGTAACAATGATTCCGGCTGTTATTATAATGGGTTTTTTAGGACAACGAATAGGAGATATCGTTGATAATCCAAAAAACAAAGCAGATGCAGACTATAAAATTGCGGTACTTAATGCACTCAAAAAAATGGATAAATCCATAACATTGCAAGAATTAAATGAAAAACTGACAAAGCAGGTAGCAGAGCCTGATTTACCTGATGAAAAAGATGATGTAGATGAATAAAAATTATATAAGTCCCTCACAAAGAACAAATCTGCCAAGCAGAACTACATCACAGTACTGTTTTAAAGATTCCGTAAAACAATTATTTTCACAGAACCCGCCTGATAGATATATTTTATTAGGTTGATGAGCAAACTTCCAAGAATTATACGCTATTCCATGTATGAATTTTGAAATAGCAACGGAAGGTTCTATACCGCCTGAAATAGAATCCATTATTTTTTCCATACCAAATATTCCGCATGTTACAACGAATTTATCTCTATTAAATTTTAAATCTTCCGGTTTTACGTCATAGAATTTTAAGAGCATTTCAACTGTTGCACCGGTCGAACTTGCACAAGAAGTATTCCAATCCATATCATGGAATTTTCCGTTTTTAAAATTTATCCATTTGGCGTCTCTGCTTCCCAAATCTAAAACGGTAGCATCAGAATCTATTCCTATTTTTTTTGCTCCGTTAGCCAAAGCAATTATTTCATTCTCATCAGCATTTACCATATGACCACACGAACGGGTAGGAATAATATTTTGTTCTTTTATTAGTTTTGAAGGTAATATATAATAATTTTTTCCATCGAAGTTCTTTAGACAAAACTTGTTGTCTAAGACTTTATCGGTAGATATTACTTTTGAATAAGTTGTTCCGGCATCTAAATATATTGACATGTACTCAATATACCAAAAATGGAGGTTGAGGTAAAGCTAAATTTTTATTTTCTGAATATCCATAAATCTTTTTGGAATAAAACTAAAAATGGAATCAATTCCAGACGACCTGCTAACATATCGATTATTAATATAATCTTAGTTATAGAATGTAAGTCTGCGAAACTTCCTAATGGCCCGATTACGTGTCCAAACCCGGGCCCTATATTCCCTACTGCTGCAACCGAACCTATGACCGCAATTACTGTATCTTTTTCTATAATTGCAATTAGAAATGCTGATAATACAATAAATGCAAAATAAAATGAAACAAACATTAAGGTTTGATACAGAATTTCTTTTGGAACTGTATAATTACCTATTTTAATATTATAGACAGCTTTTGGATGAAGAATCTTCATCATTTCGGACTTCATAATTTTAAATATCAGAAGCCATCTTGTTACCTTTAAGCCGCCACCCGCAGAACTCGCACAGCTTCCAAAGAGCATTATTGCAAAAAGCAATATCTTACTTGTATAATCCCACGCAGCATAATTATCACTGCAAAAACCTGATGATGAAACCAATGATGAGACATTGAAAAAAGAATGAGTTAAACTTTCACTGAATGTATAATGCATATTAGAATAAAGAGAAAACGATAAAAATATTGCTATCACAAAAACAGCACCAAAATAGGTTTTAAACTCTTCATTTTTGAATAATAACATAGGATTGAGTTTTGTCCAAGCTTTATGCTGCAAATTAAAATTTGCACCTGCAAAAAACATAAAGAATGTTACAGTCCAAAGAATTTTAGAAGAACAGCCTATTAAACTTGTATGGTTGGGGGAAAATCCACCGCCAGACAGTGATGAAAGAGAATGACATAATGCATTAAAGCCACTCATTCCGAAATATTTTAGCAATATAAATTCTAAAAGAGTCAACCCTGCATATATTTTCCATAATGCAGCAGCTGTACTTTTTATTCTCGGTGTAAATTTTTCTTCCGTAGGTCCTGGGGCTTCAGCAAAAAACAACTGTCTTCCTGCTACAGCAAATTGTGGAAGTACGGCAATAAATAATACTATAATCCCCATACCGCCGAGCCATTGAGTAAATGAGCGCCAAAACAAAAGTGCGTGGGGATAATTAAATGTTGTAAAAGCTGTAGCACCTGTTGTTGTAATACCGGATACCGCTTCAAAAAAAGAATTAATTGGTGTTATTCCATAAAACAAATAAGGAATTGCAGCAAAGATTCCTGCAAAAATCCATGAAAAAGTAACAACAGTTAAACCTTCCGATTTTTTTATATCGTTTATCGTTTTTATTTGATCCGCGCGAGGAACGATTCTCTTTATAATACTAGCAACTAATATAGAAGAAATTGCAGATATCAGAAATGGATGTACTGAATGAAATTCACTATACCAAATTGCAATAACTATCGGGAATAGAAGTACTATACTAAAGTACTTCATAACTAAACTGAATGTATATGCTAAATACGTTAATCTCATTTTTAACTCTTTTGATTAATAATTTTGTAAGCTATCCCTTTACACCCTCAAAAAATCTTTTTAATATCGGAGCGTTTGAACTTGTTGTGAATATTATAACATTATCTTCACTCCTAATCTCAGTTGCACCGTTAGGAATAATAATTCTGTTTTTACGCTGAATAACTCCTATAATTGCTTTGGCAGGGAGCTTTATGTCCATAAGCCTCTTTGTCTCAAAATCAGAAGGTAATTCAATATTTAAGACTTCTCCCTGACCTTGTTCAACCGTCGCTAAAATACCTATATTTGTATCTCTTATACTGTTTTTAATTTCATTAATAGAAGCAGTTTTTGAAGATATAGCTATATCAATGCCCACCTGCTCAAAAAGCATAATATTTGTATCTTTTGAAACTCTTGATATAACTTTTTTGGCTCCTAAATGTTTTAACAAAAGAGAGCATAAAAGATTCTTTTCATCATTATTTGTCACGCTGACAATAACATCTGACGCTGCAATATCTTCTTCATTTAAGAGTTCTAAGTCTGTTCCATCCCCATTTATTATAAGAGCGTTATTAAGTTCTTCCGATAAATAATTACATCTATCCTCATCTCGTTCAATAATTTTTAGCTTCAAGTTCAGATTTTCCAGTGTTTTTGCAAGTTTTAATCCGACATTCCCACCACCAATAATTGTTACGTATTGAACAAATTCTTTTTCATGGAAAAATTTACCGGCAAGAATGTTGAGTGAATGTGAAAGTCCCATAAAAATAACTTTATCTTCCTCAAGCAAAGTTGTTTCTCCATTTGGAATAAATAATTCACCTTCTCTTGTTATTCCGACAATTAATGTATCTTTAGGGAACTCACAGTGTTTTACCTGTGTATTTACAATCGGAGAGTATTTTGGAATTTTATACTCAAGCAGTCTTGCCCTGTCATCTGCAAAATTTTCTACGTCCAAAGCTTTTGCAACTGTTATTATTCTGAATATTTCCTGCGTTAATAACTCTTCCGGCCAAATAACGTTATCTATGTAAAAATCACTGTTATAATCCGCATCCTTTGCAATTCCCAATGATGATTTGTATTCTTCTTTTCTTACAAAGCATAATGTTTTTGCTTTACTTAATCTTTTTACCGTCAGACAAGAAACTATATTTAATTCATCAGAATCAGTACAAGCAATAAAAACATCTGTATTTTTAATATCAGCTTGTTTTAACACATCTATACTGGACGCATTACCCGAAATAAATCCTACATCCAATTTATTAAAAGAATCAATCTTATTTCTTTCTTCGTCAATTACAGTTATATCATTATCTGTATAAAACTCAGCGGCTATCATAAAGCCGATTTCATTTGCACCAAATATTATTATTTTCATAAGTTAATTTTAGTAAGAAAACTTATATGAGTCAATTTATTAATAAGAACTGCTGACTAAGTTATTATCATAAAAGTAATTACGTTTATTTTGATGTAAAATTTTTATATGAAGTATAAATGGCTAAATAAAAAAAATAACTCAAAATTGATTGTTTTCTTCAATGGGTGGGGTATGGACGAATCCGTTGTTAAGCATCTGAATCCAAGAAATTTTGACGTCCTAATGATATATGACTATAATAACCCGTACATTGATTTAGAAACCATGACATCCGAATATTCTGAAAAATATCTGGTAGCATGGTCTATGGGGGTAATGACCGCTTCTGTTTTTAACATGCAATATCAAAGCAAAACTGCTGTTAACGGGACGCTAAAACCGATAGATGATGACTTTGGTATCCCGAAACGAATATATAATTTAACAATTAAAGGTTTTTCTCCTAAAGGTGCAGACAGATTTATTCATAACATGTTTAACGATAATACACCAATTCCGTCAGTTAATCGCACCTTCGAAAATCAACAGTCAGAACTTAATGCACTTCTAAATTATAATGCGAACTTAGATTTTAACTATGACAGAATTATAATTTCTTCGGAAGACAAAATTATTCCTACAAAAAATCAGGAAGCTTTCTGGAATTTAAAAGCTAATATAAATGCAGGTCACTGTCCGTTTTATCAGTTTACAAATTGGAGTGAACTTTTATGATAGATAAAAACTTAATAAAACAACGCTTCAAGAAAAAACTGAATTCATATAATAATAATGCTTCTATTCAAAAACAAATGGCGGAAAAGTTAACAGAGATATTACCTAATAATCCTTATTCTTCTGTTTTAGAGATTGGATGCGGAACAGGTTTTCTTACAAAATTACTGAACAAAAATATCAATTACAAAGATTATACGGCAATAGATATTGTACCTGATTGTCTTGAATATATATCTGATATTGACCATAATATAAAATTTGTTTGTGAAGATATTGAAGAGTTCATTAAAACCGATAATAAAAAATACGATTTAATAATTTCTAATGCCGCTTTTCAATGGATAGAAAACCTATCTGAATTCTTAACAGAACTAATAAACAGGCTTAACTTTAGGGGAATACTTCTGTTTTCTATATTTGGAAAAGAAAATTTCAGAGAGATTTATTATATATTAGGAAAAACGTTAAAATATTATACAAAAAATGAAATGACAAATAAATTTTCAGACTACAATATTCAAATACAAGAAGAAATAAGAATAATGTCTTTTAAATCACCAAAAGACGTTTTAAAACATATTCAAAAAACAGGAGTTAATGCTCTGTCTGAAGAAGTATGGACAAAACAAGACTTAATTAATTTTGAAAAAGAATACAATGCTATTTGCGCTAATCATCCGACTTTAACATATAATCCGATGTACGTATTAATAAATAACACACCTTAACCAAACTATTTTCTAACCTGAGATTTTGGGTCTAATATATCTCTGACAACATCTCCCAATAAATTGAAAGAAAGAACTGCAATAAAAATTAAAAATCCCGGAGTTAAAAGCCAAGGACGATAGAGAATATTTGTAAATTCCTGAGCTTCTTTTAACATATTTCCCCAGCTTGCATCCGGCTGTTGGATGCCCAGACCGAGAAAACTCAGACCTGATTCAGCTAAAATATAAGACGGCACGCTTAAAGTCATAGCTATAATTACGTAACTTGTTGTTTGTGGAAGTATATGTTTTATTATTATTCTTAGTTTAGAAGCGCCCATAACTTTTTCTGCTTGGACAAAGTCTTCCTCTTTTATTGAAAGCACCATGCCCCTTACAACTCTGGCAAAACCTGCCCAACCGATTAACGCAAGTATAACAACAATTAATGCAAAACGTTGTATACTTGTCATGCCGGACGGCAGAATTGCAGCCAAAATAATCAAAAGATAAAAACTTGGAATAGCCATTACAGCCTCTGCAAATCTCATCATTAAGGTATCAATTATCCCGCCTGCATATCCTGATATCCCTCCATATAATAAACCGATAGGGAATACAATAAGCAGCGCTAAAAATCCTACTGTCATAGAGATTCTACCGCCAAATAACAGTCGTGAAAAAACATCTCTTCCGTTAATATCAGTTCCTAAAAGATGTAATTCTCCGCCTCTTTCCACTCCGAATAAGTGTCTGTGAGTGGGTATCAACCCTAATAGCTTATGTTTCTCTGCTTTTGGGAATAATTTTATATAATATTTTCTTGTTCTGTCTTGCTTAAATACCGTTTGCATTAACTCAGGGTCATATTTACGAACATAATTGTATGTATAAGGTTTTGAGAATCTGCCATTTTCATCAATTGTATATACTGTAGACGGAGGGACATATGCAATCTCTCTATTGGAATAAAAGCTGCTGTAAGGCGCAATAAAATCTGCAAAAAGAATAATAAAATATAAAATAAGCAGCATCCAAAATGCAATTCGAGCGAACTTATCATTCAATATTTTTTTTACAAATTCCACTTTACACCCCCTTTTGAGGATTTCTTGTCCTCGGGTCTGTAACCATAAGAAGGATATCCGCAATTAGATTACCCAGAATTAGCATTAATGTTCCCATCATTAGGGATGCCATGACAAGATTTATGTCAGATTTCATGACAGCTTCCAGAATTAATCTTCCTAACCCCGGATACTGAAACACATATTCTGTTAATGCAGCACCGCTCAGTAATCCTGCAAACTCAAAACCAAGAAGTGTTATCATTGGATTTAGAGCATTTCTTAGTGCGTGTTTTGTTATAACTTTGAATTCACTTAGCCCTTTTGCTCTTGCAAATTTCACATAATCACTATCCAGAACTTCAAGCATATTTGCTCTCATCTGACGCTGTAATCCCGCCAGAGATATTCCGAATAAAACCGTTACAGGAAGAATTAAATGTTTTGCAATATCAATAATTTTACCTGATAGGCTTAATTCATTAAAGTTATAGCTTGTAAGTCCGCCTACAGGAAACAAGCCCGTCTTAACTGCAAACATAAGCATTAGTATTGCAAAGAAAAATGACGGTATTGCCATCCCTATACTTGACAACACTGTTAGAATTCTATCATACATAGTTTCTTTCTTAATTGCTGCAAAAATTCCCAACGGAATTCCAACGAGCCAAGTTAAAAATATTACAATTGATGTAAGTAATAAAGTATTTGGGATACGTTCTTTTAATTTTACTGAAACTTTTTCGCCCGATGTAGTATAACCTAAATCCCCCCTTATAAAAGATTTCGCCCAAGACAGATATTGAACATAAATCGGTTTATCTAAATTCAGTCTTTTTATTTCTTTTTGCAATGTTTCTTCTGAAATAGAAGGATTCAGTCTTAATTCAGCCAGCGGATCAATAGGCGCTAAACGTATTATAAAAAAACTAATCATTGATACTAATATCAAAAGCGGAATTACTTGCAGAATTCTTCTTGTAATATATTTTACAAATTCCATTATTTGCCCTCCGTTTTTGATTCTATATTACACGAATCTTTATTTATATATATTTCGTCTAAGTTATATAATAAACCGCTTAACGGTGTCGGAAATATATTTTTAAATTTCTTCCGTATAGCAACAATTCTTGTGGGTGAATACAAATATATAATAGGAGCTTCATCATAAATTATTTCCTGGTATCTGTCATAAAAATGTTTTCTGTCATTATATGCCAGACTTACCGAGCCTTCATTAAATATATTATCTAACTCCTCTTCCCAAGGGAATCTGTTTTCAGCAGGCACACCCATATTAAACATATGAAGAGAGCCGGTTGACGTCCATACATTTTTACCGTCATGAGGTTCCAGTGGAGAACCGGTAAGTCCCATAATAACCATATCCCATTTGTATGTATTTGTTAAAGAGTTTACAAGCGAATTAAATTCTATCGGCTTAAAATTAACTTTCATACCAAGTTCTTCCAGATCTTGCTTTATCATGACTCCGAGGGCCTCGCGCTCAAGATTACCGGCATTTGTATATAAATCAAATTCTACAAAATCTCCGTTGGAGTCATACAGCTTACCGTACTTATATTGAAAACCGGAGGCTTTTAAAAGTTCTTTTGATTTATTTAAATCTCTGTTGTACGGCTTTAGATTCTTATTTAAATATATAGAATTTAAACTTTCCGGTGTAAATAAAGGTTCTGCTACACCATAGGCAATATTCTGAACCATACTTTGCCGATCAATGGCATAATCAATTGCTTTTCTAAAGTTTTTATCTCTAAACCATTTTTGTTTCAATTCACTCACATAAGGAGTTCCGTTATCATCTTTTCTGTTGTTTAAATTTATTGCAATAAAAAGAGTTCCCGTATCTGCACCAAGATTGTATATTGTATAATTTGAGTTTTGTTCTTTTTGTTTATATCTTGCTACATTACCACCCTTTAATGAAATATAATCAATTTCACCTGCTTCAAATTTGAGTATTTCATTATTAGTATCACCTACTATTAAATATATAAGCTTATCTAAATATGGAAGCTTTTTATTGTCTAAATTAACTTTGTAATAATCAGGATTTCTCTCAAAAACAACTCTTTGTGCCGCAACATATTCTTTTAATTTAAATGCTCCGCTTGAAACAATCGTTTTAGGGTCTGTGTCAGGATTTAAAAATGCATTAAATTCAGATGCACCTTTATCAGAATAAGATTTAAAATAATGCTTAGGAACAATAGGATATGATAATTGACGTAAAAAAGGCGCAAACGGTTTCGATGTTGTAAATTTTACGGTATAATCATCAATTTTAGTAAGTTCGGGTAGCTTTCCGTCAATCATCATTGCATCCATAGTTGAAGGATTTCCGAGCCCTTTAAAAACAATTTCGTTATAAGTATACATTACATCATCAGCTGTAATCGGATTACCGTCTGTCCATTTTATACCTTTTCTCAGGTTGATAATATAACTGTTTCCATCAATTTTAAAAGATTTTGCAAGCTGCGGAATTACTTCGCCGGTCACAGGATGTGTTGTTAGAAGACCGTCATACAAAAGACCTGCCATTGAAGATGATGTCGCATCTTTTGTATTACAAGGATTAAATGTTTTTGGTCCTTCGCCAATTGTAGAGACAATCAGCTCACCTCCGAATTTACCAATAGGCGCTTGTGACTGAAGATAGTCAATACCGTTTAAAATAATGTTTTTATTATCGGCAGGATAATTAATTTCATTTGAGCCGGAAACCTTAATTTGAGCATTATTTATTTCAGGTACATCTCGCTTTATACAAGATTTTAAGAACAAGCATAACAGCAAAATAAGAAATATTATCCCTAAAATTCTCTTCATATTAATAAATTACCATATAAATATAAAATTAAATACCCCATTTTGCTAATGATAAATTTATATTACCTAAAAATCATTATATCTTATATCAAATAGAACATAGCAAAAAAAAGCAACCATATACAATATATAACACCCCGCAAATTATTTTTTTACGATTTTTATATTAATAGAGATAATATAAGGAATATAAAATGAAAATTAACAGCTTAAATTATTTACCCGTTATTAATGTAAACACTTTTAAAAATTACAAGGAAAAAGATAATTTATCACAGAATTACAATTATGGAAAAGGTATAACAAAATTCCCAATACCTTTTCTCGGAACAATTAGAGTTGATAAAAGCATGGCTCGATTTTATGATTTTAATGAGAAACGTTTACCGACTACAGTAAAATCATATTTGGCATCTTTACAGGATAAATTATCCGTAACACCGCTTGAAGCACAAAAAAAAGCATTTCTGGCACTAAATAATGCAACATCTATAGATAACATACAAGAAGAATTATTTCCTGATGAAGAACTTTTCTATTACTTAAAACCTTTAAAGGATTCTAAAGCAACTAAGGGATTACTGGGTGTGTATCGTGATTTTAAAGAACTGTATGAAAACGGCATTCTTAATAACGGGGAAGAATTCACAATTTATCTGCTTAAAAAGCTTTTCATAGAGGCAAAAACTCTTGGAGAAATAAATAATGACCTTGATAATGATTTAATTCCTGATATTAAATCCGAATTCAAAAGAAGATATCCGGATAGTGAATATCTGAAGAGTTCAACTTTAAAATCATTGGGAATATATTTATCGGATAAAGATTACCAAAACTCATTAAGATTTACAAGAGATGGTTATTCTGACGAAATCGGACTTAAAATTTCTCAAGGTCAACTAAGATATTGGAACAGTTTAACAGAAGAACAAAAATTCGATATTCTGTCTAAACGATGCGAAGGTCGTGATAATTGGTGGAATAATCTTACATATGATGAAAAGCTTGAACTTGCAGCAGGTGTTGACTCTGATGATGATTTATACAAAAACTACAGAAGATTTGTTAATGCAAGAAAAAAAGAACTTAGAGAAAACTCTGACGAAAAAGTAAGAGAACAAATCGCATTAAATCCTAATAAAAAAATTAAAGTAGGAAGCAAATTAAAAGACAAAGATATTTTTAACCTTTGGTTCAAAAAAAATATTGAAAAATTTTATGCATTACTATCAGAAGCTGATAAAGATTCCGTACACATTAAACGTGTAAGAAAACTTGTCGTAAGATGGCAATCAATGACGCCTGAAGAACGAACTGATTTGATTAATAAAATTAAATCAGGCAGGGAACCGGGACGATATGTTATGATTGATGCTTGGAATCATTCCAGAACCTTAATAAGAGAACTTTCAGACTTTTTAAAAGCTCAGCAGATTTTAAAACCGGTTGATTTGCTATATTCAGACGAGGAATTCAGTGAATTCCAATCAAAAGTCATGACTGAATTTTGGGCGCAGCATAGAGATTTGGCAGAAGAGTTTGGAGTAAATATAAAAAGAGCTCAAATAAGAGTAGAAGAAGCTATTAACAGCGGAAAATTTGAAGATTTAAAAGCGGAAATTGAACGTGACAGAGATGAACGCAAAAGAATATTGGAAAGAGAAAGACTAAAAGAAGAAGAACAAAAAACAGCAGAGAAAAATACAGTATCCTCACAGATAATCGAAACAGCTAAAACTAATAAATTTAAGACTCAATTTGCAGAGGGTTTTAAGGATATAGCAAAAGAAGATAAAATTTTACCGCAAGAATTCTATTTAGACATGCTTAATATTCTGTTAAAATACATCCCCGATGAACACTTTATAAACATATTTACGGATATAAAAAATAAGCATGACATAAGTAATATTCTTGACAATATCGAAAAACATATGCCGGAAGAAGGTTTATTGAACAAACGTAAAATTGAAAACGCCTTAGAAGCAGCTATTGCAAATGAGATGAACACAAAAGGAACAAATCCTGCTATTTTTAAATTTGACGTAAGACAACTGCGTGAAGTATTAGCTAAAAAATTAGAGATGGAAAAACAGCCCGAATATGCGAAGCTGTGGAAAGTAGATAAAAAGCGAATTCTAAAATTGTATAACGAATATAAAAAGGACTTAACCGAAGATGAAGTAAGCGATATAATGAACGGGTATTTTTCAGCAAAAGATATTCCGGTTGCAGACAAAGAACTAAGCCATAAATTAGCAAACTATATACGTTCATTTGGCAGAAGTGCATTAATTTTATTCTCTAATAAAAGTGTATTTGGTGATAACGCACTAACTCAATTTAATATTAAATTTTTGGAAGAAATGCCGCAAGATATGCGCGATAGAATAATTCCACATCTTCAAACGGCCGATCAAATAAAAAATGAAAAAGTAATTTCACATATACGAGGTCAAATTGCTAAAAGATTCAGCTTTGTACCTGATGAACCTATGAACATTTACACTAAAGAAGTCGCATCTGCTATCAGATTTGATGAAATAGAAAAAATAGGAGACTTCTCTATAAATAAATACAAAGCACAAATGGTTAAGCCTTCAACAAAAAGTGAAACGCAAGGATTTTTAACGTTACCCAAAAACTGTATGAGTACGGACCATAAATTGAAAATGCTTGCAATAGAAGAAGCGATGGCAGACGAATTATATAAAGTAACAAAAGATTCCGGAATCTATTCAAGCGAGTTCGAAGAATTGTGTTGCTTTTTTGAACTGCTATCATTCATGAGAAATAGCGATAAAGGCATTCATTTATATAATGAAGATAAGACTAAAGAATTCTATGTTAAATCTAAACCTAAAATAAACATGCTCTTAGCAAATTATAAAGAATATCTGAACGATATGGAGTCAAGAGATGAATTAATTGTAAACGATGAAGTAAATTTGGAAGAACTGTTATGCAGTCTGAATCCTGATGAAAATGACAAACAGAAGGATGAGTACGTTATGCAAAGAATAAAGAGATATTTTAGCTAATATCAGACTATTAATAGCCGTTTAGAAGTAAAAGGCTTGCCCAAATAACTATAATTCCCGACATTATACCGGTTATAGCATAGTGCCAATCTCCGTATTCATGAGACAAAGGTAACAGCGTATCAAACGATATATATATCATTATACCGACAACAGCAATTAGCAAAAATCCTATAAACGCTTCGGGTAAAACCCAATGCAACAGACCTAAACCTATGATAGCTCCAATCGGTTCGGTAATTCCTGTCCAAAAAGAATACCAAATAGCTTTACGTTTTTTTCCTGTAGCATGATATATAGGAAGAGCAACAGCTATTCCTTCGGGGATATTGTGTAGTGCAATAGCTACAGCTACAGATGCCCCCAATGTTATATTTTGCGCTGAAACAAGAAAAGTTCCGAGACCTTCCGGAAAGTTGTGTATTGCAATCGCTATTGCAGTTAACAAGCCTGCTCTTTTTATCTTATGTTTTCTTTTACATGCTTCATCATCAGGAGTACATTTTTCTTCAAAATCTTCCTCTTCGACGTGATCAGGAATGAATTCATCAATAAGTTTTGAGATAATAACACCTGCTATAAACCCCCAGAACAACATCCAATGATATTTTACCGGATAGTATGCTTTTAGCATATTTTCTGCTGTTGAGAGGATTTCAGTAAAAGAAACAAAAATCATTACTCCTGCCGAAAATCCCAGACCCAATGACAAGACTTTTAAATTGCTTTTATTCACAAAAAAAGTTATAAATCCGCCTATAACAGTTGCGAATCCTGCTAAAAATGTCATTAAAAGTGGTAACTGCCAGTGTTCTATCATCTATTTATATTCCTTACAAGCTTTATATTATCATAAAATAAATATATAAAAAATCTTTCTTTTGTATTCTTGCAATGCCATTTACTATTTTTACAGCAAATTTTATGTAACAAATTCTTTACAAAGCATGGTTTTATAGCAAATTTTAAACATTAGAGAACTTTATTAAATATATAGGATGTAATATGAAAAGGTTTTATTGTTTTGGAAATTAATAATAGTCAAAATTTAACAATTTCAAATAATACATCGTTAGTGAAGAGATTTGACGATGGAAATAACAGATGTAACTATCAATCAAATCCGGCTTTCAAAGGAGGCTTGGATAAATTTCTTAATAAATCAGGCGATTTGATGAACAGAATAGAAAACGGCGGCTTTCTTGTTCTGTTCTTAATTCAAGACTTTTTAGGAATGACCTTACCCAGAACAGGAGCCGGATTCTTACGTGATAAAGAAGTAACCGGAGAATACAATATTCAGGAAGGTTTTGAAGTTCTTGGAAGAGAAGGGCTTACAGGACCTTGTATGATGTCTGTTGCGCCGTTATCATTATGGCTTGCATCAAAATCTCTCGGACAATCTACAAGTATTAATACTGAACTTATTAAACGATACGGAAACAGCTTAAAGGAAATGCTTTCTTCTCCTGATTTCAACACTGAATTATTAAAAGACGGAGAAAAATTTAAAAATGAATTCTTTAAAAAGAATATTCGAGATATATTAAACCAAACTCTTGAAGGTAAATCAAAAGAAGAAATTGAAGAGTCTGTTAACTACATAATTAAACAGCTTGAAAACTATGAAAACATACCTAAAGATGCCAAACTAAAAAAATTCATGGGTAAATCCCGATACAAATCGGAATGTCTGAATAATATTACAACTCATATAAATAATCTGAAATATAACCAATCGTCTGATTTGGATATGCTTCAAAAAGTAAAATTCGGTTCTGAAAAACTTAAAGATATAAAAACTTTTGAAGCTAAAAAAGCTTTTGAAGGGTTAATAAAATATTCAAATGATGCGATTAAATTTAATAAAAATTTGGATAAACTTGACAGTGCAGCGGCTGAAAGTTTAAAACACAGCGCTCTGGGCAAAAGACTAATTATGAACATAACTATGATTGCTGCTACGTTAGGTATGTTGTCAGTTTTGCCTAAATTATATCTTAGAAGCAATACGGCCCCCGGCGCAAGAAAAAATATAGAGCAAAAAAATGAAACACAAAGCGAAAATATTTCATTTAAGGGTAAGAACTCTAATTTTATTGAAAAGATTGGAAAAGCTGTAGAAAAAAATAAAAAAGATTTCGTATCTTCGGAGCTTGAATACAACGGACATAATTTTACCAATACATTAATGGCAGGTTTATCAATATTTGGTTTAATTACGCCGCGTTGCATGAGAGCATACAGTCGGGCACAAGTTAATGAAGACGGCAAAAAAGACTTGACTGAACTCTGGGAAATTATTATCAGAGATGTTTTCTCATCTCTGGCTGTTGTTTTTGCGGTTCCTATGCTCACAAGAGCTTGTGTGACTTCGTATGAGAAAAACTCAGGATTTGTTTTAATGCAAAAAGACAGAACAAAAACAGGCTTCAAAACAACTCTTGATTTATTGAATCCGTACAGCAAAGCACATGTTCTTTCTAATGCCGAAATAACTGCACTTTATGACAACATTAATTCTAAAGAAAAAATGGTTAACTTCTGCAAATACATTGATAAAAATGGTGGAGATTTGAAAAAGATTTTAGCAAAATCTGAAAATATCAATGAACTATTTAATGAAAATACCGAAAAATTTGATAAGTTTAAAAATATGAAGAAAGAAGATTCTAATAAACAGATTATAGAATTCTTTGAAAATATTGAATCTAAAGCAAAAAAACTCGGAAAATCCGTTGACAAAAAATCTATTGATAATATGATTACAAAATTTATGAAAAACGCACCAAAAGGCGGCAACAGTAAAATAACAGCAATAGCAAGGGGGCTTAACTCAGTTCCGGGACTTCTGACAACATTCTTTATTTCTCCTTATATTTTGGGTTGGTTTATTCCAAGACTTACATATAAAAATACCAGAAGAATTCACGCTAAAGAAGACAGAGAACGTGAACTAAAAGAACAGCAAAAACTTAAAGTTGCAGTATAGTTTTACCTTACTATTTCAAAAATTTCTTTACACTTTTTGAAAACATTTTTTGCGTCTTTTAAGAATAACATGTTAGGCCCGTCACAAAGCGCCTTATCAGGATTCGGATGAACCTCAAAAAATAAAACATCCGCTCCGGCTGCCATTGCGCACCTTGCGAGAGTAGGAACAAACCTCCTGTCACCGCCTGTAGAATCTCCGTTAGATCCGGGCATTTGAACACTGTGCGTTGCATCAAATACAACAGGATATCCAAATTCTTTCATAATAGGAATTGACCTAAAATCAGATACAAGATTATTGTACCCGAACGTTACTCCTCTATCGGTTACCATAATTTTATTATTACCGCTACCTTCAACTTTTTTTACAAGACTCTTCATTTGCTCCGGTGCAAGAAATTGACCTTTTTTTATATTCACAATTTTTCCTGTTCCGGCGGCTGCAACAAGCAAATCCGTCTGTCTGCATAAAAAAGCCGGAATTTGTAATATATCAGCAACTTCTGCAACAATATCAGCTTGTTCGGGTAAATGAATATCCGTAACAATCGAAACATCAAATTCTTTTTTTATCTTAGCCAAATACTCAAGCCCTTTTTCAATTCCTAAACCTCTATAAGAATTTATAGAAGAACGATTTGCCTTATCAAAAGAGCATTTAAAAACATAATTAATTCCGAGTTCTGTACAAACATTTTTTAAACCTTCCGCAGTTTCTCTCATTATATCCAATGTTTCAATAGCACAAGGTCCGGCTAGTATCGTTAATTTATCACCGCCAATTTCAAAATCGTTTAACTTTATATTCATATAACTCCTTAACAAAAATCTGTGTGATAATATTAAAATTATTATAGCAAGAAAAGATATTAGATGAAACAAATGTCCTACCAAACCTGCTATCAATCTTTTTAAATATTTACCC
>CAMORE010000012.1 GCA_946623365.1 uncultured Acinetobacter sp. | reverse complement strand
AATTTTTACATTTCGTTTAATTTTTCATCTAAAAATTTAATTCTTGTAATCTCATATATTTGATTCGGGTTAACAAGCTTCATTAAATCATCTGCACGAAGCGCCGGAATATCCGAACCTTGACCGACTTTTAAATGTATAAATAAATTGTTATCCTCAAATCTGTAAGAGCCTACAGATTTTTTATAGTCAACTGTTTTTTCTTGTCCTTTTTTATTTTTCTTTGTAATAAGTATTTGCGGAGAAGACAACAAGGTTTGAACTTGTTGAACAAAATCACTTTCAGAAACAGTATCAGCATTTTTTATATAAGGTGTTATCTTATACTCCGCCCACTGTGCTAAAATATCGACTGCTGTTGTGTATCTGTCAACCGGCTTTATATCAATTACTTTTGCTCCGTCAGGAAGTTTGGAATTTATAAGTTCCGCCAACACATTTTTATCTATATTATCGTATAACTCAATATCTACTAGTTCTCCTTCGCTTTCGGCAAATAAAGGCAAGGCAATTCCCATCGACACTTTCATTGTCGGATTAAATCCAAGAGTATATACAATATTAAGTCCTGTTCTTGCAAGACATTTATGAAATGTATTCTGCCAATCCAGATGAGAAAAATACTTTAATAATCCCTTTTTTGTTATTTTTAATCTGTAACGATATACGGGTATGTTAGGGTCAACATTCGCTCTTGTTGGGTCAATCGGTTTTATATCAAGAACATGCTGCGCTTCTTCAGAGGCTTTGTAAGGTTTTGCAATAACTTTTTTTGTCTTGAGAGAAGTGCAAACGCCGCAATTAACACAATTATGTTCGCAAGTTTTTTGTAAATTAAATTCTTCCCCCTGCATCATTGCAATTTCGTATTCTTTTTGCAGCCATTCTTTAGATAAACCTACATTTACAAAATCCCAAGGCAAGTTCTCCTCCAAGTTATATTCTTTTTGTGCGAGCTTATCTAATGTAAATCCGCATTCTTCAGCTGTTTCTTTCCAAATATCTTTGTTAAAATACTCACCCCAAGCATCAAGATAGCACCCCTTTTTATACAAAGCATAAATATAATCACATAGTGATTCATCGCCCCTTGTCAGAACCGCTTCTATTTGTGAAACTGAGCTTTCATGGTAATTAATTTTTAAACCTTTAATATGTTTTGTTTTTTCTTTTAAATATCTTATGTGCTCTGAAACTATGCTTAAATCAGTTTGACCGCACCATTGGAAAGGTGTAAACGGCTTTGGAACAAAGATTGAAACAGTACACGTTATATCAAATCCGTAATTGAGTTCTTTTTCTTTTTTAATTTGTTTGGCTCTGTACTTAATTTTGCTTAAAAGTTCCGCCATTTCGTCCATATCTTTTGTTGTTTCCGTCGGCAAACCTGCAATAAAATAGAATTTCAATTTATTCCAACCGTTCTCATATAAAGTAAGAGCAGCGTTAACAATCTGTTCTTCGGAAATATTTTTCTTTATAACGTTTCTGAGTCTTTGACTTCCCGCCTCAGGAGCAAGTGTCATTCCTGATTTCCTCACAGATTGCATGAGGTTTGCAAGTTCTAAACTAAATCCGTCAATGCGCTGACTGGGAAGAGATACATTTATTTTACGCTTATTAAAATCAACGGAAAGTTCTTTTATAACTTCCGCTATATTCCCGTAATCATTGGAAGAAAGAGAAAGCAAAGAATATTCATCATAACCTGTATTATTTACTAAATCTTTTGTTATCTTGATAATGTCCTCAGCTTCACGCTCTCTAATAGGTAAAGTTACGTGACCGGGTTGGCAGAAACGGCACATTCTTCCGCATCCCCTTCTTATTTCAACAATTGCTCTATCATGAACAGAACTTGAGAACGGAATCGGATATGAAGTTGATGCATTTTCTAACGTAAGCGCGGATATTCGTTTGTTAACAGTTCTCCACCCTATGTGGCTAGTTGCACAATTATGCTCTTTGTTATAACTAATACAGAAATCAGCTCCCTTTGCCCCTTGTGGGAGAGACGCTGAGTGTGAAGGTTCACAAGAATCGGTTCCCCTCGCCCCTTGTGGGAGAGACGCTGAGTGTGAACCTTCACAAGAATCGGTTCCCCTCGCCCCTTGTGGGAGAGGGGTTAGGGGTGAGGGGTCAAAAGAATTCCTATCCGCTTCTTGCAATAAAGAATTTAAGTGCGAAGGAAATTCAATATTCAACAATATATAATCAATAACCCCTTCTATATTTTTAAAAACATCCGTATTATATATCCTTAATACTCTATACCCATGTTCATTTAAAAATTTATCCCTTATTGTATCATGCTCAATTTGCGGTTCTTCAAGATGTCCTCCACCATCAAGCTCAATTATTAAATTCTTATCATAACAAACAAAATCTACTATGTAATTTCCAATAGCCTCTTGACGTCTGAATTTCATATTATTAAGCTGTCTATTGCGCAAATAGTACCATAATATATTTTCTGCATCAGTCATTTTTTTGCGAAGTTCTTTAGAATATGTAAGAGCTTGTCTGGTATAAAAATGAGAAGCTCTGGGATATTGGTAGGAAGCAGCTGATAAAAGTTGTTTGCTGGGATTGTCTTTGCAGTATACAGAAGGATTTATATTTTTTGACCCCTCACCCCTAACCCCTCTCCCACAAGGGGCGAGGGGAACCGATTCTTGTGAACCTTCACACCCAACGTCTCTCCCACAAGGGGCGAGGGGAACCGATTCTTGCAGGCTCCAGCAGCCTTCTATTTTACAAAGTTCTTCAATTACCTCTTTTCTGCTTTTATTATTACTTTTACCCCATTCCAATACTTCACAAACTTCCACCATCATGTCTTCGCCGTCACCGATACAAAAAACATCAATAAATTCACTCATTGGAAGAGGATTAAAAGCACAAGGACCGCCTGCAAAAACAATAGGCTCATTTTCAGAACGGTCGCAATTCTTTATACCGATTCCTGACATTTCAAGCATTTTCAATACTGTCGGATACGATAACTCATATTGAAGAGAAAAACCAATTCCATCAAAATCTTTCAACGCCTTTTTTGATTCAACACCGTACAAAAACTCCGGCTTGAAATCGGGTTCGGGTGCGTAAGCTCTATCCGCTAAAAAAGGGTAAATATGTTTTGAGTTAATTGCTTCGCTTGCTGTTTCTCGTTTATATGAATTTACTCTGTCATAAATAATTCTGACTCCGAGATTACTGATTCCAATTTCGTATTTGTCAGGAAAAACAAAGGCAAATCGAACGGAGGAAGTGTCCCAATCTTTATTATATGAGAGAAACTCCCCGCCTACATATTGATAAGGCTTTGTTGCATTATATAAAGCGTCGTGCTGATTTCTGAAAAAACAATTCATATAAATATCATACAACAATAAAGAACCGGTTAAAATAAATTAAGAAAATGACGTACTCTTAATTTGTTAGTATTAACATTCGAGATAGGTGTAATCAGGATTGTCTTTAAGCTTTTTTTCAATCTCTTCAAATGTCAGAAGTCCGTCTGTTGCGCCAAATTCCGAAACAACACTTGCTGAATTAACCGAACCATACATCAGTGATAAACCGACATTTAAATCGGTTCGATTTAAAGCTCCGCAGAAAGTTGATGCAAATGCATCACCCGCGCCGAGAGTCGATACAACATCAGACGGGAAAGTCGGGCAGAAATAATATTTTTTTCCGTCCCAAGCGTAAGCACCTTTGTTTCCATCTGTGATTACAATTACCTGATATTCCTGTACTTTCATCGTTCTGAGCATTTCTTTTATGTCAGGATGTACAAGTTCTTTAGAAAATTTCTCTGTTTTTGTATCAGGTCTTACTTGAATATTAGTTGCCATAATAGCTTCTTCTTTATTCATAACAACAACGTGAGCATATTTAAGTATTTTATCTAAATGTTTACGTCCTTTTTTAAGGCTGGTTGTTCCTGCATTGAAGCAAATCGCAAGGTCGTGTTTATGCGCATAGTCAACAAGCGGTTCAATTACAGCATTTGAATTACCATTAAGCGGAGCAACATAAATAAAATCAGCATCTTTTATTGTATCAAAGTCAATTTCTTCTTTTCTTATTTCTGCATTTGCGCCTCTGTGGGCAAGAACGGTTCTGTCACCTTGGAAACTTACCAGAATTATTGAAAAACCTGTTGATGTATCCTTCTTTTGAATAATGTGTTTTAGATTAACTTTATGTTTTTTGAAGAAATCAAGAATTCCTTCGGAGTATATGTCTTCGCCTATTTTAAAAATAGCGGATGTATCAAATCCGAGATTTGCAAAATTACAAGCGGTATTAATTCCGCCGCCGCCGACTTTAGAAGAAAATGTTGATATATCAATTTTTGAACCGTACGGGTAACTCATAAAGTCTTTGCTGTGATCTTTCGTGCACACTGAAACAATATTTGCATCATCACATTCCACAAAAACATCCATTGTTGCACTTCCGATTGTTATAATTTTTGTCATCTTAATTCCCTCCGATAATATAGTATTTTAACACAACATAATGTAAATCTTTGTAAAGATAATAGCAAAAATTATTTTTAGAGGGTTATAAGTATATATGTAGTTATGTGGAGTGTATCAAATGGATTTAAAAATAAATGCAATTAATTTTCAGGGTAAAAAAGAAGTGTTATACGGTTTAAATAATGCCGCAAATAATATTCATTCTTATAGCATATACAGCCAGCCTCGTCTAATGATGAGGGACGAAAACAGAAATCTGGATAAATATGAAGCGACAGCACTAGCATATTTGGACATGGTAACAAAAGATGAATTTTTTGTTAAAACTGCTAATAAAATAAATTTATCCGAATTAAAAGATATCGCAAAAAATTTAAAACCTGTTATGACAATGTCCGGCAAAGTTTCACCAATAGATTATTTTAGAGAAATGATTGAACAAGTCATGAATAAAAACGGAACTAATACTCCTGAAGGAATGAACGCTTTAGAATCACTTTTAGAAAAGTTATCTGTCTGATATTTCCAGACTGCGTTTATACACTGAATTTTTATTTAAGTTAAAAAGTGTTGATAAGATAACGGAAATATCTTTATCTCTGAAACCTTTGGATTTTAATGCTTTTATTTTGGAGTCCAAATCATTGTCCTGAGTATTTTCATCTGCATATACCATGCAAACAATTTCACCTTTTATTCCTGCTTTATAGTGCTCTAATACATTTGATATTGTGCCGAATTTTACTTCTTCAAAAAGTTTGGAAAGTTCCCGTCCTAAAGCAATGTTTGCATCACCTCTGACAGTGCTGATAATTTTTAGTGTTTTTAAAATCCTTTCAGGAGAATCGTAAAATATAATATTTTTTTCTGAATTTTTTGTAACAATATTTTTAATTTGTTCATCAGTTCTTGGAATAAAACCGATAAAAGTAAATTCCTCACCGCTTCTCGGAATCTGAGATAAAAAAGTTGTAACGGCACAAGCTCCTGGGAGCGAGGTTACGGAAAAACCGTTTTTAATAAGCTCTTCAACAATTATATTCCCCGGGTCGCAAATCATAGGAGTTCCTGCATCAGAAACAAGAGCTATTTTTTTGCCTGATCGCAGCTCCGATAAGAAAAAATTAACCCTCTCACGCTCATTGTACTTATGGTATGAAATGCTTTTAGTTGTTATATTATAGTGGTTAAGAATTTTTTGTGTGGTGCGAGTATCTTCACATGCAATTATATCAACACTTTTAAGAACATCAATTGCTCTTAATGTGATATCTGCTATATTCCCGATGGGAGTCGGTACTATATAAAAATCAAAATCTCTTGTCATAATGTCTAGATTATACATAAAAGTGGAAAAATTTTGAAGTTAATTGATTGTAAGCTGCTGTTGATATACATCAATAGTGTATTTTATTGAATTAAAGTTTGTGATTTTGTATATTTTATAGTGATAATTTAACTTGTAAGCTAAAATAAGTTTGTTATAAAAAAATTCTGTGCCAAATTGCACATAAGTGCTAAAGTAAATCTAAGCATTTATTTTTTTTATGATTTAGTATATAAATTAATTATGTATCAGCAATATTCACCAAACATGTTAAAAACTTTTGAAGAATGCCCTCGTAAATTCGATTTTAGATACCTACAAGGTATTCAAATGCCTGTTAATGATGAGATTTTTGAATTCGGGAAAAATATTCACGCATTAGCTTCATATTATTTACGCAAAGAAAATATCGATAAAATGGAAAAATCATTAACGGATAAAGAATCAAAAGTGTGGAATTATTTAAAATCGAGTAAATATTTTGGCTATGACGTAATTAATACAGAATACAATTTAGCTGTTCGTATAGGAAAACATTTTTTTGGAGGAAGACTTGATGCACTTGTTAAAAACGGAGAACAATACTACATTTTAGACTATAAAACGGGCTCCGCTCCAAAGAATGCAAAATACGATTATCAAACAATGATATATACTCTTTGTGTCCATGAATTTTTCAAAACGGATAAAGTTATTTTCGTGTACATAGACTTGCGGCATAAAGATGAGGTCTGTATAGAGTTAACAGAAAGTTTAGTATCTGAATACAAAGTTAAACTCTTGCAAATCTCAGAGAAAATTGATACTTTTGAACATGCTCCAAAAAAACAAAGTTGTATTGATGAATCAAATAATTGTGAATTCTCAATTATTTGTTACTAATTTTTATACCCAGTTCTTTTAGTTTTAAAAGAATTGCCTTTGAAACAGACGGAAGCTCTATTTCTCGATTTTTGAAAGTAGCCGGAATCTTGAAATCATTGGTTAATTTATTAATTTCATTATATAAATATGTGCGTTCCGGATTTTCACTTTTAAGAATTTTTATTCCTGCCTGAAAATTTGTTGGTGTTATAGAATTAATATACATAAAAAGTCCCTTGTTATGTTAATTGTATTTATAACACTTAATATAAAGCAAATAAAAATTTTTTTCAACAACATGTAATTATAAAAATACTCTTGATTAAAAATTTTTAGCAAATACAATAGTATTATGGTATGCCGCAATAGCTCAGTTGGTAGAGCAAGGGACTGAAAATCCCTGTGTCCTTGGTTCAATTCCGAGTTGCGGCATATTTTTTTGCCCTTATTTTATATGGATTTTGGCAATTTTGAATTTTAATACAAGATTATAAAAATTTCATTTTGGTACAGTTTTGGTACAGTTGCAAAATAAAAGTTTATAATAATTCATAATAAAATTATGCTTTCGCATAATGAAAAATTTAAGCTATTGCAGCATAATTTTTATATGACAATATCTACATATATACAATCAGGAACTAAGATATTAATGGCCGATAAAACATTAAAGCCAATTGAAAGTATTAAAATCGGTGATTTTATACTTAGTCTTGATTCATTGGAAGAAGTAAAGAATATACATCAAAGTGAATATAATAACCTACTTATAATAACAGGGAGTGATAGATTTAGAATTGGAGTTACTCCAGAACAATCTATAAGTATTCCTAGTGGTAAATGTAAAGCTAAAGACTTACAAATAGATGATGTGATACTTTGCTTTAATATTAAAAATAGCTTATTTCCTCAATATATAACAGACATAACAGAAGTAGTTAATATTGAAAGAAAAGTTTATAATTTAAGTCTTACAGAAAATCATATTTTTTGTGCTAACGATTTTATAGTTCGAGATTTTATATCCCAACAGAAATAAACTAGCTTTTTATTGCTATAAAATTGCTATTCCATGCCGGCATGAATGCCCTTTTGAATCCGATATATAAATCTTGTTGGATATTGGTTGATTATATGCAGATAAAAGCCAATAAAAAAGAGGGGTTTCCCCCTCAATTAGTATTTTTATATAACCTTTTTGTATAACAATTTTACCTAACAATATTGTTAATATACTGATTTTACTTCTCCTACATACTTAACAAATGCATCGTGCGGGATTTCTTCTCTATATATCCATCTGCCATTTACAAATTCTTCATGATACATATCTGTTTTATTGCCGTTACTATCAATTATTCAAACTTTTTTCTTGTTCCATCCGGCAATACTTCTCTAAGCAAAAATACTTTATATTGCTTGTTACCGTCAAAAGGTACTTTTATTACATTAGGCGGTAGAATTGGTTCACTTGATATTAAAATTTGCATTATCATTTTTTATTTCCTCATACTTTCTTTTTAATTTTGCAACATGTAAGACATGATTTAAGCCCTGTTAAATTTCAAATAGGATAGTTTATATATCCGGAGGGGTAAACTCTTAAATTTACCCCCTTGTTGACCGCTTAGAATTGATTTTTATGCGATAGTAAATCTCTTACTTTCAATAACCTTTGTAAATTGGTTATATAAATCTGCATAAACTTTTTTGAAAGAAGTAGTATCAAATCTATTTGATGTAACCGGAGTCCAACGGATTTTGAATACTCCTACTTGCAATTCATTTACATTTTGTTCGGTCATTTCAGCTTTGATTACATCTTCAATAGCAGTGATTTCTGCTTGCAATTCTTCTGCCATTACCTTAAGTTCCTTTAGTTCCATAACTTGTTTTTCTAATTCTTGTTTGTTCATTTTGCTTGTTCCTTTCGTTTGTTTTGCGCTTGCGTTATTTTTTAATTGTATTTTATTACTCTGTAATTATATTATGTAACTAATTAATGCAATTGTCAAGTATTATTATTTTACTTCTTAATAATCATTTACAATTAGTCACTTGAATAATTAAACTAATGAGTTATAATAAAATAAAAAGGAGTTATAAACCTAATGGAACAAACAGAAAAACAACAAGAATTTGAACGCTTTATAAGAAGTAAATTAGCAGAGCAAGGCTTGAATATGTCTAAACTTGCAGATATGCTTAATACGTCTCATTCTAATGTATCTCAAAGAATCAAAAGAGGTTCGTTTGATTGTATTGAACTTTATGATATAGCAGATAAATTGGGCTACAAAATTGAATGGATTAAAAAATAGGATTATGGGCAATAGTGCAAGTGCTTGCGTTTTGCTTGTTTTCTATTGCCTGCCCTTCGGGGTAAAATCAGCCGTTTAAAATTATGTTTATAAATGAACTTTGAAAAATAAATATCAGGGGCTAGCCTGTTTCCTTTAGGGAAAACGTCGGAACAACATTACTTTAGTCAAAGAACTGATAGTTTGAACGAAAGGAGGGCTAGAATTATGGACAATTTCAATATAGCATTATTCTTAATCTTTTTGACAATTTACATAATAAAAAATGACACCCGCTATTAAAACGAGTGCCACTTTAGTCATATAACAGGTGATGGGATTTAGGACTCCCGCCCCTGATATTTTTATTATAAACTTTTGTAACAAACTTTTCAAGATGATTTTTTGATTTTATTTACAATTATTCAAATATTGTAATTTCCATTTATACCCATGCCGGCATGGTTAAAATTTTCTCGTGATTTCTCACTATTTTGCGTAAAAGCTTATAAAAATTTTATCGTTGTTTTTCGTTGATTTAACAACGGAATAAAAAAATCGATTCTAAGCCCTTGAGAACATGTCTAAAATCGATTTTTATGTCAAAGACGATAGTTTATACCTATTTGAAATTTTAACCGCCTTAATGGGCATTATTTACGTGTTAAAATTTGATGTTTAATTTATTTATTTGTGTTGATATTTGACTTATTGCTCTACGATGCCATGTTTGTATAAAAAAATGATATTTTTTGCTATATTCAATTAACACATCCGGTCTATTTGCAAATATTGACAATATAATTTCTTTCCAAGCTTTGAGATTAATATATCTTTCATACATTATTAGTTTATATTTTTCGTTTTTTAAGAGATTTATAGCAGCTTTGATATTCTGTGTTTCTGCTTCAATGAATGGTTTTAGCTTTTCGTATTTTTCAATGTTATTTTTTATTGCAATGTTATACATACCTTTTATTAAGTCTGTATTATATTCAGGAGGTAAATTTTTCAAGTTATGTTTTAATCCTATAATTCTTTCTTTAGTTTTATGTAAAAAAATACTCCTGTCATAATAAAGCTTTAATCTATTTTTTACTTCAGCAATATTTTGCTTACCTTCCTTCGTATTTTTTTGCATCTTCAAATAATTTATCAATCTCTTTTTTAATCTCAGGGTCCGCAACTACAATTTGCGGAACTGTATCAGTTCGTATTTCCTGCTTGTCTGTTGGTTTTTCTCCAATCGTATCTCTAATTGTTTCAAATGCTCTAATATCACCTAGCAATGCTTTTTCTATTAATGCAATGCTGATTTTCTTTTGAGTATCTCCAGTAGAAAGTAATAGTAATAATTCTTCTTTTAATTGTTTTCTTTCTCTTCTTACTTCCCCGGATTTTTTACCGCCTTTTTTGCCTTTTGCTCTCGCTTCGTTCTTGGTTCGTATTGGTTTTAAATTGTTTTTATTTGCCATTATCTAAACTCCTCATGCTACTATGCCATCATCAAATTGACTGATGTTTTGTATATCTCTAGCCACTTCCGCACCGCTTGTCGCTTGTGTTTGAATGTTTATAGTGCCGATATTTGTAGTACGTTGATTATTATTTGCCGTATTAATATTTTTGGCATTTTGATTGTTATTTTCATTGCGTGATATTGTAGAATTATAATTTTGTATTGCACCTTGCGGAACAGAATTAAGAGGATTGTTATTTGCTTTATTAATAGTGTAACGTGCGTTATTTAAAGCGTTTTTTGTCGCTATATAATCACTAACAGCAGTAAATATATTTTTTCTTCCTGCTGAAATAGTCAACTCTCTGCCTTCCAGACTTTTTGATAAATCTTCATTCTCTTTGTTTAATCTATTCTTGTTGTATTTCTCAATATCTTTAATGTTTAGTGGTTTTATTACGGATTCTTGAATAGGATCTATTTGGAATGTTCTGTTTTTATCAAAAAATGAAAGAAAATTATTCCACCATCTTTTTATTCTTTCTCCCCATACCTCAAATCCATGTCTAATCTGTTCTAAATCATATCCCCATGACTCCCATAATTTACCCAGAACACTTTCACCGCCATTAATAAATGTATATAAGTCTTGTAAATATGCAATAACTCCGGTTATAACCAGTGCCCAACCAAATGCAGTAGTTCCGACTGCTTTCAATGCTTTAAGTGCTGCAATGGTTCCCTTAATTGCTGTAGTTATTACTACAAATATAGTTGCTATTTTTACTGCTCCTTCATGTTCAACCGCCCAATCACTCACACTACGTATTGTTTTATTGAATTTTATCATTCCGGGTAAAAGTGTTTTTGCTATAGTTCCTTGTATATCGCTTACATTCTGTTTTATATCGGCTTGTACCTGCCTGTAATCTCGCATGCGCTCTATATCTTCTTTTGCATAGAGTTTGTATTTATCGGTTCGTTTTAACTCCTCTCTATATCTTTGAACGCCCTCTATTAAAAGCCTTGTAGTACCTTCATCAAGTCCTAAAGATTCCGCAAATTGGAATTTTTGAACATCAGATTTTAATGTTTCCATCTTTCTTGCAATGTTTTCTAGAGTCTTTTCAGGGTTATTTGATATGGCTACACCCATACTAACAGCTTTTTGTCTGCCCTCATTTGTATTAAGTGCTTGAAGAGAAGATGTAATATCTTCCGTAGAGCCTCCAAAACGTGTTACTACACTACCCAGCTTTTGAATTTGTTCTACTGCAATTCCTGTTTTTTTTGACAGTAAATCTAATTGCTCTCCCTTTTCGTATAAATCTAAACTTTGTTTTAAAGATAACCCTAATATTGTTAGTTTTCCAATAGTTCCTGCAAGTTTTGTAAAATTATTTTGAAGCTTTAAAACTTGTCCTGAAGTACTATTAGACATTGATTCAATTTCTTTCTTTAGTTCTTGCGCTTTTTCTTTTGTTTCTTCTAATTCATCCCCGGTATTTTCTAAAGCTTTTTTGTTTTTTTCTTCCGATTTTGTAGCTTTATCAGTAGCACTTGTTAAATTTTCTTGTGCTTGTTCCATTTTTTCTATTTTATCTTCGGTTTCGTCCAGTTCTTTTTTTGTTTTCTTTAACTTTTCAGCAAATTCTTTTAAGCCTTTTGAATCAAATCCAATAGTAAACAGATCTCCAATATTAACGCCCATGCCTGAATGTCCTTTCTTTTTTCTTTAATAACACTTCTTTTAGTTCTTCATTTGCACTTGCTTTAAACTCTGCTTCAATATATTTTGCAAGATTGATTAATACTTGTAATATTGGCTTTATAATCCTGCTCAATAACAATAAAAATCTTTGTTTTAATTCTGTTTTTAGTGTTTTCATTTCCCTACCTCATTTCTTTTATATAGTTTTTATAATCTCTTAATAAAACTTGATATATTCGTGAATTAAATATTTTGTCTAGTAGTTTGTAATATAAATTGTTAATCATTGTTGCCTCCGATTTCTTGCGGTTCTGTTTCTTTTATCCATTTCACACCCTCATTAATCCTTTGTGTGTCATCATCTTGCAACATAATCGCTGTAAAAATGTGATATGTAGCTGAACCACCATTATATGTGTGAATACCACTGAATGTGTTTAAGATTGTAAAACCATTGTCTAAATGTTTTTGAACTTCTCTATCAAAATCAGTTGAATTCTCTTCACAAATTGTTTTAATAATTGACATCTTTTTTCTCCTTATATTTTTTACTTGTGTTAACAATATTTTCACTTATTTTAGTGCCATAGAACTCAATCTTATGTTCACACCAAAAATCAGTATATGAGCAAGTTCTCGTGTCATACTCAATACGTCCTACTGTATTATCAACTCCACCGACCCTATTTTTTCTTATACAGCACCACGTACTCCTCAATCTATCATCAAGTGTGCCTACACGATTAATATTTGTTGTTTCATCAGGCGCAAATAATATTACTGTAGTTGCCTGTTTGACTTTGTTTGAACTTCCTATAAATTCATCCATACTTGGCACTATACAAGCTTTATCACCATTTTTGCGTAAATGTGATATCGCAATTACTGGAAGTTTTAAAGCATATTGTGCTTCCCTTATTTCGTTCATGAGCATTGTCATGTGTTCGTTGTCGCTTTCTCTTCCTGCTTTATCAAAATAGTCTAAGTGGTCGATTATAACTAATTCAGAATTATGATTGGCTTTTGCATCTGTAATAGTTTCTTTTAAATCTTCAACAGTAAAACCTTTTGAGGGTCTTGTTATAAGGTTTATATTTTTCATTTTTTCTTTAACATACAATTCAGTACTAGCAAGTGCTTGTTCATCAACATTAAAGTTACCACTGTACCAGTCATTAATATCCAGTTCAACATTGCCGGTAAGTTTTTTATATTTGTAATATCCTATTTTTAGCTGCATATCGCCTTCAAAATTTTCAAGAGAAATTAAAGTTACAATTACACCATTATTAGCGTTTGTTACTGCTATTAACTCAGCAAGTGTTGATTTGCCTGCACCACTTCTTGCACCTATAAGATATAAGCCACCTTGATATATTCCTTTTAATTTGTAATCTAAGTATGATATCCCCCAATTACCAACTTTTTTATTAAGTTTCATGTATTCTTGTAATGAAGCAGTCATTAATATACCCTCCTGCCCCTAAGAAGTTGGTTAATTTCAGCATCTGATAAAGGTTCAACTATTTTTTTATTAATACCCTCTATAATGTATCTGATATCAGCATTTGAACATTTACTATCTTCTAATCTGCGTAATATCCAATACATATAGTTGTTGCGTTCACCTTTGCAAATATTACTTATTTTAAATATTTTCTCCCAGTTATCCGGGTTTGTATATTCTGTTTTGCTTATATTATATGCTTGCTTTCTTTTTTTTTCTTTTTCTTTTTTAGCAAAGTAATAAAGCATTACATCTTCATCATAAACATTATTATTTGAAGAATAAACTTTAACTAAAAAAGGGTCGTTTGGGTCTTTCCAGTGGTAAAATCCAGGAACGCGTAAAAGCCTTGAAGGGTCTTTTGCCGAGGGGTCGGCTTTGAGTTTGTCTATAATACCACTTACGATTTTATGATAATTTTCAATTGTACCATTTTTTGCTTTATAGTAAGTGTGATAACCATTTTTACTTTCAATTATAACGCTTGGTTTTAAAGCTTGGTTATCTATAAGTTTTAGTTGTTCTTCTTTGTTACCGCCATCTATATCAGCAGCCCAGTAGTTTACTTTTGTAACATTTTTAGCAAGTCTTTGTTTTCCCTCAATTTCATTAAATGTATGGAATATAGCAAAATGTTGCTTGTTTAGTTCTCTAGCTTTTTCGAATTTTTCATGATTATTTTTTGCAAGAATTTCTCTATACTGTTTATCTTTTACATCACTGTCTAGCATTGCATACATTCTATACATCCTTATTCCTCCTCTAAATATCTTTTCATTTCATCAGCAAGAGGATTTTCATAAGGTGATACATTTTCTGTTTTGTATTCATCCAATACTTCAAAATAATTGTTTTTATCAGCAAATAACCATTTCTTGCTTGGTTTTGTTTTATCTGCATTCTTAAAGCGATAATGATTTTTGAAGTATAAAAAGACATCTTCTATATGTGATGTAATTTTTTCATCTTTTTTTATCCAGTAAGAAATGACAGCGTTAATTTTATCATCTGTAGCAAGTTCGTATTCATATACTTTTTTATGTGCTGATAATATTTCATTGTAAGTCGTCTTATCGGACGTCTTAATTACTATATCTTCTTTATTTATTAATTTATTAGGGCGACTGTCGGACGGCTTATAAGACGTCTTAATTTTTTCTTGACTAACTTCTGAAACCTTTGTTTTTTGATAGTATCGACCGTTTCTATCTCTTTTTTTATTTACTTTTTCGATGTCTTTTTGTACCCACGAATTTATATCAGCAACATAAATTTTTACTAAATTTTGTTGTTTTTTCGTTAAAAATCTGTTCAAAATTTTGCTTGTTGGTATATTTTCGAGCGAAGAATATAACAATTGATATTTAACAATTGATAAAATTTCCGCATCCGAATAATCACCAATTAGTAAATTTGTGGGGATTTGTGCATATTCCATTAATCACTACCTCCTAAATACTTGCAAATATGCTTATGTACTGGTATAATAGAGGCATAGAGTTTGATTGCTGCATTAATTGCAGCTTTTTTATTATCTATCATAAGCCACCCCACTATACAGCTTCTTGTTGATCTTGTTCATTAAGCCAATTAAAGAAATCTGCGACCTTAATATAAATACGGCCACCCAATTTTGTTACTATCTTATTTATTCCATATTTGTTATGAAATATCATTTGTCTAAGAGTGCCAGATGAAGGATAAGCAAAATATTTATTCCATTGTGCTAATGGTATCATTCCAATATTTTGAACTGTTTCAGGAATTGTAGCGATTTGCTCTTGTTTTAACATACATTTACCTCACTTTTTGTAATATCTTGTAAACTTTGTATTACGCGTATAAAAGTTTATAATCGTATATTACAATATGGAGGTTCATAGTATAACCTTAGAAAACCCTTAGAAATCCCCTAAAAAATCTAATATACAAATGGAAAATTCTCTACTATTATAAATAATTTTCTTGCTGGTCCCGCATTTGTATACACTTCTGGAATCAAATACCCTAATTTTTTGCAAATTTGTGCTGCCTTAGATTCATCATTTTTAGTATCTTCTTTGTGTGGATATAAAAATGTTAATAAATCTGTTAGTGTTTTGATGCCATTTCTTTTATCTGATGGGATTCTTCTTATATCGTCAAGCATTGATAAACAAGCTTCAGATAAAAAATTGTTTTTTCTCGGTAATTTTTCATCTTCTTGTTTTGCAGATTCATCAACAAACTGTAATTTGCTCAATTCTGCTATAACTTCACATAAAGCACTCGCAATAAAAGCTTCATCAAAACCAATTGTGCCTTTTTTATGAAAAGGATTTAAATGTGATTTTGAACAAATATAAAAAGCAACATCATCATAATAAACGATTTCGCTAAAATTAGCATTGGGGAATTTTTCACTTTTTACATCTATATGTTGCATTATATTTAAACTAAAACGAGGGTCTATATATTTATAAAAATGTCTTATGTCCTCTTGAACTTTAAAAGGTTTTTCATTATTTTTTGCAAAATAAGTTGAAGGGAAAAAATATAAATTTGGATTTTCAAATATATTAAATATTTCTTTATTGTCAAAATTTGTATAAGTTGCATTATTATCACTATATTTAATTATGCCATTCTTAATAATACTTGTATTTGTCTGCTGAATTTTAATATATACTTGTTTGATAACATCTTTACGATTTTGATTTTTATATTCGGCAAGAAAGTTTTCTACTTTCTTTTCAAATTCTTTTCTCAAACAATCAGTGTCATATATATAGGACATTGTTTCAAGTGTATGTTCTTCAAGTTGTTCAATGTCAGTTGTTGTTAATAATTGTCTTTTTAATTTTAGTAAATTATATTCTATTTTGTATGGATTCATTTTGTGTTTACCTCACTAAACATTTCATCAGTCGTGTTTTGCAACAATTCAGCAGTATGCTTTTGGGTTAGATGTGAATACCTCTTAACCATTTGCATGGTTTTATGTCCTGTGACTTGCGCTATATCTAACAAACTGCCACCATTCATTGCAATATGGCTTGCTACTGTATGCCTTAAATCGTGAAATCTGCAATTAATATCGGCAACTTCGAGAACCTTATAGAACCTTACACGCATATCTATTAATTTCCTACCATTTTTAGTAGTAAAAATATAATCACTATTGATATTACGGACTTTTTGAAATTCTTTTAACTCTTTATAAACCTTATCAGACATTGGCACACCACGATTTTCACCATTTTTTGTGTTCATAAAGTAAAATTGTTTATTTTTAAAATCCACATTTTGCCACCTTAAAGTATGAATTTCAGAATATCTTGCACCGGTTGATAGAGCTATTAACACAAATAAATATGTTTCATTGTTATAGTTTTCACCTTTTAAGTCAAACTGCAGGCATGCCTGCAATACCTTGTTGATTTCATCAGGACTTAAAAATCTATCTTGCTTTGCAACTTCTGTAAACTTACTTACCTTTAACATAGGATTTTCATCAATCCAACCCCATTCTTTAGCTGCAATTGATAAAACAATAGATAAACAAGCCATATATCTGTTAGCAGTTGCACCACTTCTTGTTTTATGCCCTGCTTTTGGTTTTGGACTTTGTTCTGTAATTAATGTTTCCTTACACTCTGATAATAATGCAGGTGTGATTTTTGATAATAAGTATTTACCTATATGTTGTTTCCACCATTCAAGCTGCATTTTATATTTTTGATGGTCCGCAGGTTTTCTTTTGGGAAGTTCAAACGCAATATAACGGTCTATCAGCTCATTTAAAGTATGCTTTTTTGCTTCATAGTCTGTAATATGTTTTCCTGCTTTCATCAATGGCTCATGTTCACCTATCCATTGTGTAGCTTGTGTTTTTTTCTCAAATGTAGCAGTCATAGTAGGGTATCCTTTAACCCTTATAACTGCTTTATAAGTAACTGTTCCGTCTTTCTTAGTACGTTTTTGTATTGTTGCCATTAGTCTGCCTAAAATCCTATTTTATTTGGTTTTGTTCTATCCATAAGCAAGTCTATTGTTTGTATAATTTCATCCATTTTAGAACCTTTTTAATTTTTTGGTACAATTTTGGTACAGTAATTTTATAAAAACTTATAAAATTACATAAAAAATTATAACACAATAAAACGCTAAAAACAAGTAATATTAATAAAATTGTTATTACAAATTTTTATAAACTTTTATTAAAACACCGACTGAAAATCCCTGTGTCCTTGGTTCAATTCCGAGTTGCGGCACCATTTTTAAAAAGACACCACCTGTTGGTGTTTTTTTATTGCTTGTAGTTTTTAAAAATGAGCCTTTCTCGGATGTTGTGTCGAGCACAACCCTCTCGGAAAAACCTCAACGGTTCGGTTTTTCCTGCGGCAGAGTGAGTTGCGGCATATTTTTTTGTCAAAACTCCAAGACTCAAGAACTCGGAATTTCACGCCTGTTTCTCCCGAAACAGGGGTTCGCCCCTCTCAGCAAACGTGACATTTATCCAGTGGGTTGGGTGCTGTATTTTAATGTCCGATTAGGTTTGTACGGGTAGTGTTATTTTTCGGGCAAGTTCGCTAGTTGTTTGAGTTTGAGGGGTGGGAAGGAGTAAGACTAAGCGTACACCCCATTGGACTAAACTTCTCTTTTTGCGGACTGTACGGTTAGTTGTATTCTTCGGGTTTTTTGTTGTTTTTGCATACTATAATTAAGTTTCGGTGTAAAAGAACAAAAGAAATCAGAAAAAGCGGAACTAGGCAGAAAACAATTAAAGAGAGGTGTAGAGTGCTATTGTTAGGGTTTTGGAAAAATTAAAATTTGATTTTGTAAAAAAAGTAGTTATAATTTCTCACACATTAATAATAGATATGTTCTAAAGTCACAATTTTCTATGTATTTAAAATTTTTATACTATAGAATTTAATAATAATATTTTGTAACAATAGTTCCGTAAAAAATAATTTTTCTGTTACAAACGGAACCTTAACGGAACTTTTTAAAGGAACCAAACGGAACCTGTTATCTTGCCAGCCAAAATAAAATATGTGCTAATATGCCTTTGAATTTGTATTGCTTTTTGTATATTAAATTTTTATCATAATCATATTTTAAAAGAAGTGTATAGAAGCCATTATTAGCTTGTTTATATTCAATAAAATTAATATATGTTTTTTTCTGGTATTTTGTTTTTGCAGAAAAATCTAAATTATAAAAATTATTATCAAAATAATAATATACACATTTTATGTTATTATATTTATCAAAATACTGGATAAAAGATAAATGATTATTATGTGGTCCATTCGCATAAATAACCTTTTCTATATAAGACAAATCCTTGTTAACAGTATAATAAGATGTCATTAAAAGATTTTGAAAATCTTTATCTTTATAACATTTTTTAATTTTAGGGAATCCCTTATTAATTAAGTCTTCTTCACTATCATAATATCCTATACAAGAAAGAAAACCCTCACCCTCAATAGAAGGATAAACCACCCAATTCTCAAATTTTCCATTTTCACAATAAATTGGTTTTTCTGTAAAACTTAAATTTTTCCAATCCATATCATCATAATGCTCTCTACAAATTATTTTATCTTTATAATTGTATGTTGTTATCATAGAAGTACTATCTGTATATTCTTTAAGTTTTACTATATAAGCATCTTGATTATAAATATATTCTTCTTGTTGTAATAATTTTTGACATTTAATATCAGAGTAATAATCAGCTTTTAATATTTTTGTTTCTGGAGTCATTATTCTTTTGATGCATTTCCAGCCTTGTAGTGGTTTATTATATATTACAGTGCTATGAATTTCTTCGTTTAAAAAAGTATTACTTAAATAGGAAATAGCTATTTCTTTGCCTGTCTTATACCACTCATTTATTGTATATGTTCCGTCAGGATTATCAATTCTCTCTGTTTTTATTGGTTTGACTTCTTCTGCCATTATGACCTCTAATCTTTTACTATCCAAGGATTATTTAAACCTTCATATTCATCAGGAAATTGAAAATGTTTAATTTGATTCCAACGGAAACGATAAAAATCAGGTTCTTTGCTCGCTGTTAGCAGACTATGTACACAATAATTCTTTTGCGGCGGAGGGCATATTATAATTTCTTTATTCGGATAAAGTTCTTTTACTCGCTTAACAACAGGAACATAGTCATTATCTTCACTCAGCAAATATGCTCTATCAAAACTATCCGTCATAGCTTTTTCAAGCAGAGTAATTGCAACATTTACATCTGTGTGCTTTTCTTCATGTTTTAATATTTTTTCGTCAAAATGCTTTTGTTTGCAGTCTTTACAGGGATAAATATATTTTTCCTTGAATTCGCCTAAAATAACTTTAACACCTGATGTTTTTAATGCTTTTAAATACAAGCGGTGTCTTGCTTGTGATTCTATACTTCTATGTGTTGCTATTGCTGTAAAGAAAATAACTTCAATATCAAAATCCTCAGTTCTTAAATGACTTTTGATTGCAGATTTTAGCAAAGACATATAATCAAGCCACTTTACACAAACATTTTGATTTTTCTGATACAAAGTAAGTTTGTGATAATAATTAAATCCGTCTATTAATGCTAGAACTCTTTTTCTTTCCATTAGATTTATTATAGAATATTTTTATATATAACGCAAACGACAGGCATTATAGCCTGTCATTTGAACCACAAAATATATTTGTGGCGAGTATAATTTTGTTAGTTAAACAAACTGTTTAATAATATTATTGTTACATATTTTGCAACAAATTTCAATATTTTTATATAATTTTATATAATAATTTCTCAAACTCTCTGTTACTTTTTCTCAAACCATGTGTTATTTTACAGGTGCAATTATTTGCGCAAAATAATTCTCAATATGCCTATACCAAATTTTCTAACTGACAGTACTTCTTACAAATGATTATGAGTTTAAATTGCATAACATCTTGATAATATTATAAATTTGTATTATCTATTTTATATATTAATAATTTGGGGTAGCGAGGGGTTTGTATGTTTGAAGATTTTATAAAAAAATATATTAATATTAAAAATATTACATTTTTTTTGATTTTAATGTTGTTCTTGTTTTTTATATTTAATTGTGAAGACATAGCAATGATGTTGTTTGCATCTTTTGTTATAGCTTGCTCTATAAATCCGTTAGTTGACAAATTATCAGAAAAAATATCCAGAGGAATTGCAACAGATATTGTCACAATTGGAATTCTACTTGTTATTTTAGCAGTACTAATTCCGATTGGATTACTAGCTTTTGAGCAAATAAGTCATTTAATGGACAAATTACCTCATTATATTGACAATTTTGATGAATTTGTATTTGGATTGCCGGTTTTAAAGAATTTTAAATTCCTTGCAAGTGATGTGGACAGTATAATGGATCAGGTTTCACTATCTGCTACTGATATATTGTCACGTTTTGTCGATATAGGAAAATGTGTTGCACAAGGATGTATGTATTTGATTGTGTCTGTTATTTTTATTTTTAATTTTGTATCAGATAAAGTAAATATAAAAAGCTATTTTCTTAAATCATTTCCTTCACATATGAGAGAAAGAGCAGAAGAAGTAGGGCAGATTATATCAAATAAAATTGGCGGATACCTTATTGCACTTGTTACGACTTCTCTCAGTGTTGGAGTTGTAATGTTTATAGGACTGCTGATTTGTAAAGTTCCTTATGCTTTATTGCTTTCAATCATTACTGCAATTTTGGATATTATTCCTGTAGCAGGTCCTGCGTTAGCCCTGATAATATGTTTGATTACTGTGTATGAATCAGGCGCAGCTGCTATACTTTGCGTAGTGGGAGTATTCGCTTTGGCACAATTAATAGAAAATAATTTTGTACGCCCGTATATTTTTAGTAAATTTATGAATATACATCCGATTCTTATATTTATTTTTATATTTATAGCAGCAAAATATATCGGTGTCGCCGGAGTTGTTTTTGCTCCCGCAATTGCCGCTACTGTTGCTGTGTTGTATGAAGAACTATATTTAAAAAAATTAGATTAAAAAATTTTACTTATAAATTATGCATTGACTTTTCTCAAATTTTTTAATTTCTTAAATCCGTTTTTATTAATCTTGCACCCGTTGATTTTTTCAGGAAGTTTTATTGTTCCTTGTTGAGTTTGCTCATCATCATCAATTCCTGCTTGGTATTTAAATATGAATACGGCAGTATTCATACTTCCATTGCAGAATTGTACCAACGAAGGATAAAAAATTCTTACCAAATCTTCATAAGAATATCCTTTCTCAATTTCATAATCGTCAGTAATTTTTTGTTCATTATTCTCTTTTAGCAAAGATACATTTGTCTTTGAACCGAATCGTTCATCCATTCTATCCAGTATTGGCCATAATTTGCTCTTTTGATGCCCGTTATCGCCTCTTCTGTAGCAATATTGTTTGAAGTCAATATATGTATCTTCATTTGCGCTGTCTGCAATGTTGTTTACAACTTGTGCTGCTGATTGTGACTCTTTTTTGTTAAAATATATAATATTACTCGCTTTTTGCAAGAATATTGACATTTCTTTGCCATTCTCTAATACACCGGATTTTTTGCCTTTGTGAATAGGATTTTTGTCAATGCTCATTGCAAGCTCTTTTAAATACTTGTTATTAATATCTGATATTTTAAAACCGGTTACAGAGTTATCTTGAATACTTTCTTTGGCAAACGTGTTGCTAACATGTTTGCGTTTTGTTTTTTGGTCGTACTTGTATCCTGCAAACCCTACAAGTCCTGTTGCAATCATCGCCATTGCACCAAGCATCTTAAACTTAGCCATCTCTTGCATCTCCTTTTCTCTTACATTTAAAATACCTTATGTATATTAAAAAACAATTTGAATTGCATAATTGCTTATTTTAAAGCCTAATTTTTACAAAACTTAATATACATTTATGATTAGAAATGCCACACCTCGAATGTAATATAGAAGAGAGTCAATGTGTTTATGAAAAAATATAAATAAACAAATAAATTATTAATAACGAGTCGGTAGATTGAAGTCTACAAACTATCTTGAATTGATTGAATTTAGTCAATCTTACTAATTATTAAGAAATTCGACTTCTCTCAAAAGGTGCAAGGTTAAAAGTTATATAAACCGTCTGAATCCTTTTGAGTAATATCTGTCCATTTATATCCTTTGTTTTTCTTGATTTTATAATAATCTGAGAAAAAATAAATTTGCAATAATTAACGCTCTAACGCTTTACAATTTTTTTTCAGCATTATACAATCTAAGTAATTGTTAATATCTTAATCAAAGAGGTAACAAATGGATCAAATTATTAAAGTAGCATGGGAACTAAACGAGAAAACTGATAATCGTTATAAATTAGTTTATGAAATTGCAGAACTGGCTAAAAAATTAGTTGATGAAACTCAAATGAAAAAAGCCCGAGACGAGTTTGGTTTTGAAGAAGCGGCAGTTAATGAAAATCCATATAAAAAGGAAAATCCGGTAGAACATGCCATTATGGTTAAAGCTTCAGAAGCAGACGATACAGAATTGGTTGGCTAGGTTCAGGAAAATAAAGTTTAAAACTCCCGCTTATTTTAAGCGGGAGTTTTTATTTGTAAACATTTCTTTACATATAGTCAATTTTTATTATTTTCAAGTTTTATAAAGAAAGTAGGTGCAGTATGAACAAGCATAGTAAAAAATTAATGAACTTAATATGGGGGCTGTAATTATGGTAAATGTTGCAGCAATATATTCTACGTTAGGAAACCCTAATTCACTTATCCCGCTTCTGGTTAAAGACACTGCGGCTACAACTGGTATGACTTGCGGTTCTATGTTAACCGGAAAAGAAGAAGGACAAGACAGGCTCATAGATGAAGTCGGAACTGAAATAATTTGGTTATGTGCAATTCCTGCTTTCAAATGGCTTTTCGATAAAACTATTTTTAAATCATTCGGTTTGGATTCAAAATTTGATGTAAGAAACCTTAAAAATAAAGATATTTTTGAAAAAATAAAAGAAAATGCACCAACAGAAGAGATTAGAAAAAATCTGGAAAAGATAGGCAAGAAACAGGGATTATTTAAAAACCTTGCTTTATATAAATTTTTCTTTTCCACATCAATGGCTATTGCAAGCTATATAGGCTTAACAAGGGCAAAACAAGCTTATACAGAAAATAAGATTAAGCAAAATCTGATTAAAGAATTTAACAATAAAAAATCAACCGATGATAAAAACAAAAAGCAAAATTCTAATACAAATCCAACCTTTAAAGGTCTGGGAGATATTGTTAAGAATTTTGCATTTTCCCCTGTCAGAAATATGTGGATTTTAGACGGAGCAATTACAACAGAAAGACTTGCTGATTCAAGAAGTCCGCAAGAATTTATCGGGTACGGAATAAAAGAGGCGTCAACTCTTTGCTTTATGTATTATGCAGGAGGAAAAATTCAAGAATACTTAGAAAACAGATCTAATAAAAAACATAATAAATCAATAAGTCTGGATGCTAAAGTTTTAGAAAGTAACAATTTAAAAAATGCTTTTGACAATAATTCTATTCAAAAAAGCCTTGATGAATTCAAAGCGTTATTAAAGAATAATGATGATACTATTTATAACGCTAAAAAGGGACACAAATCACCACTGGAATTGAAGAAAGAAGCGAATATTTATGAGTTTATACTTAAAAATCCGGAAAACCATATTATAAAAGTTGCAAAAGAGTCAGAACTAATCAAAATGTATGAAAAACCTAAAAAATGGTACAAAATATTTGAAAAACCTGAATACACAGATAAAATTGACACAAGAAAATTTATTGACATTAACGAAATTAAAAACGTATACAAAAATGTAGATAAGCTCTATGAACAATACAAAGCAGCGTTAAACAAAGGTGTAAAATCTGATACATTCTTTGAAGAAGTTAAAAAGCTAAAAAGAAATTCAATAAGAACAAATATTGGCACTTGTATATTAGCTCTCGGAGTTGTCACTCCTGCGATAATGCTTGCAAAAAGATATTTTTCTAAAGATGATACCGAATTTCAAACAAAAAAAGAAATAAGAGAAAAATTAATTAAAGAAGGCGTAATATCATAAAAAATAAACGGCGGCTTCAGGATGAAGCCGCCGTTTATTTTTATGATGAATATTAATTATTCACTTTTCTTACTTGGTATTCTCATTCCGTAGAAAGAACGAATAACAAATATCAGAGCGATAACTAAGATTACAAGACCCCACATTTTAGCATTTTCTTTAAATGCAGGCGCAATAGCTATTTCCATAGCCAACAGTCCAAACAGAGTCGTAAACTTAATTATCGGGTTCATTGCAACAGATGATGTATCTTTGAATGGGTCACCAACCGTATCACCAACAACAGTTGCTTCATGAAGCGGAGTTCCCTTTTCAGCCATATCAACTTCTACAATTTTCTTTGCGTTGTCCCAGCATCCGC
>CAMORE010000011.1 GCA_946623365.1 uncultured Acinetobacter sp. | reverse complement strand
TTCGAAAGAAAATTAAACGGTGCACAAAAAGTTAATGTTCCTAAAAATCATACACAAAATGAATTATCAGAAATTCAAGATGAATATGATAAATTAGCAATCAAACCAATCTCAGTACGAAAAAAAGAAGAAACAGCGGGCAAGAACATAACACAACATGAATCTAAGCAGACCTCAATAACTGTAAATGATTCACCGAAAGGTAGTGTAAACAGCTTACCTGAATCATTTAATGAAACAGAGAGAATTCTAAATCATACGTATATACGTAAAAACGGTATGATGGAAGAAAAAATAACAGAATTTCCAAAACTGTGGAAATCAAAACAAGAAGAAAAAGTTATGAAAAAAGAGATGAAAAGATTAAAAGAAGAACACCTTAATAGAAGATTTCAAGAATTTTCAAGTAGAGTTGGAAATTATGATCCCGAAATTGCACGTACAAATGGAATACTTATAAATGCACAAGATAAATACAGTTACAAAAAATATAAAGCAATGGAAAGAGAACGTGGAAACTTTGATTCTTGGACAATTGATATGACACGAGAAGAATTTATGCAGAATAAAGCACAATATGTCCAGGAGGAGTTTGAACGAGCACGTGATGAAATGTTGCCGGTACATCATTCACAAAGGCATCATAAGAAAAATTTATGGGAAAAATTAAAATACAAGTTTGGCATATAAATAAAAATAGTTTTCCATAGCAATTATATATAAAACTGGTTATATTCAAATAACTTTATCGTTATGTATGGCATGCAGGAGGGTGACTGGAAAATCAAAAAACTCGTATATATAAATATCTCACTCCTGCAACACATTCTTGTAAAAACAGTCCTACGGACATATTTCTTTGATAGAGTCTCAAAGGACGAGTGAATTCTACGCTTATGTGTATAATTCACAATATATCATAATTTTTAACTTTTTAAGGCACTCTCACTCAAGAAAATTATTAAGATACAAAATCTAATTTGCAAGATATTATGAGAAAATATGTATAGCCAAACACTGATACATAGTACTATAGAAAAAATATTTTTAAAAGATAAAAATTATGATATAAGTATAAATATATGACTACTAATAGGAAATATTAACAAAAATGACAAATCCTTTAAAATATACATGTTTATTTGGCGGTGGTGCAATAAGGGGTCTGGCTTATGTCGGTACAATTCGAGCATTAGAAGAGCTTGGAGTTGATTTTGATATTGTAGGCGGTTCCTCTGTTGGTGCTATTATTGCTGCATTACTTGCATGCGGATATAAATCATATGAACTTGAAAACTTTTTCATGAAGGTTAATTTTGATTTATTTAAAGATATTCATTTAGGTTTCGGAAAAACTTTTGCACTTTCGAAAGGAGAAATTTTCTTAGACTGGTTAAATGACCTATTGAGAAATAAAATAGAAAAATCATCCGATAAAAATATAACTTTTAAAGATATTGAGAAAAAACTTGTAATAATAACAACTGATATTAAACATTTTTGCCCGCAAGAATTTTCACAATTTACCACTCCTGATTTTGAAGTAGCTCAAGCCATAAAAATTTCTTCAAGCATGCCGGGCTTAATGGCACCTTATGAATATAACGACGGAGAATTGGTTGACGGAGATTTACAGAAAGCTTCCCCTATGTGGAAATTATCAGAAAACCTTAATAACTCTCAAAGCAGAATTCTGGAATTCAGACTAGAAGGAGATTATAGCAAAAATGATAAGAATCCGATATCATTTATAAACACGATATATAGTTGTGTTACGGATGTAGCAACAGGGTTTGTTACGGAATTATACGGACAAAACGACAGATATGATTGTATAAGAATTAACACCGGCGATGTTTTCTTTGCTGATTTTAATTTGAATCGTGAGGACAGAAGAAAGCTTATAAATGTTGGTTATGAGCAGACCATGAAATACTTTAAAGAAATTTTGCCCATAAAAAAATCAAACTTAAATAAAACATACACAACTCTATCTAAATTCCTTAAAAAAAGTAAAAAAGGATTAAAAATTAAAAATGCAGAAGAAGCCGAATGGTGGCTGGGAGACATTTTTACTCTATTATGTGAGCATAAAGAGACTATAGATCCAAATATATATAATAAAATTGTTCATCTAAAAAATGAGCTTTTCAATAATAAATCTACAATATTGTTTTTTCACACTTGGCTTAGAAATTCTAAACAGCTTGAAGAAATCTATAATGAAATAATAACTACAGTCGATACTCGCATTGCTGAAAATCAGCTATATATTAATAGTTTAAAAGCAGGTAGTTATAACGATACAAAAAAGAAAGAGCAAAATAAACAACCGGCAGTAGAAGAAAAATAATTATATTAAATTTTTAATCAGTTGGATGATAAATACTGCCATTAATCAAATGATTATTTAATTCTCGTCATTTCAAAAAAAATATTTTTGGATTAAAATTTAGTTAACGGGAGAGAACGAAATGACAGAAAAAGTTTTAATATTAGGCTTATCAAAAAGTGGTATTGCAGCTGCTGAAGGGGCAAAAAAAAGAGGTGCGGATGTATATATTACAGAAGGTAAAGCGCCAAAAGAAGAATATATAAACAAAATTGAAGATCTAAAATCTCAAGGAATACATGTAGAAACCGGCGGACATACCGATGATTTTATAGAAGGAGCTCATTATGCAATTACAAGTCCGGGGATTCCGCCGAAGTCCGATATATTTCAGAAGCTCAAAGCTAAAAATATTCCGATAATTTCTGAAATAGAATATGCATACAAAAATACGAATATTCCGTTTATTGTAATTACGGGAACAAACGGGAAAACTACGACAACATCACTTGTGTCTCATATTTTAAGCAAGAAGTATTCTGCACCTGTCTGCGGGAATATCGGAGTTCCGCCTACAGCTTTAATAGACGGCAAACATGATTTTCTTGTATGTGAAGTAAGCTCTTTTCAAGCAGCAATGACTAAAAATTTTAAAGCAAAAATTGCTTGTTGGACAAATTTTACTCCTGACCATATCGACTGGCATGAAGGTTTAGAAAACTATTTTAATGCAAAAGCAAAATTATTTATCGGGAATCAAGCACCTGAATATTCTATTTTGAATGCTAACGATTCCAGGTTGAAAGAATTTTCAAAACAATGCGGCGGCAAAGTAATAATGTTTGATGATGACAAAGATTGTTATATAAAAGATGACGCTATTTTTTATAGAGGAGAATCCATTATTACACTCAAAGATTGTCCTCTTATCGGGCATCATAATTATCAAAACATTATGTGCGGAATAATCATTGCAAAATTAATCGGAATGAACAATGAAGATATAAGAGAACGAATAATGTCATTTAATCCTCCTGAACACCGACTGGAAAAAGTAAGAGAAATTAACGGAATTTCATTTTATAACGATTCAAAAGCTACAAATCCTGAAGCATCCATTGTTGCAATCGATTCTTTTAACAACGTAAACGTAGCTTTGATATTAGGCGGTCGAGATAAAAACACTGATTTAACAGAGATGTGTAATTCTATTAATAAACATATAAATACAGTTTTATTGATTGGTGAAGCTACTCAGCGTTTTGAAGAAAACCTGATAAAAAATGGTTTTAGTAATATAATAAAAGAATCAAGCATGGAAAATGCAATCGATAAAGCAATAAGCTTAAGGCCGGATGTAGTTCTCTTGTCTCCTGCTTGTGCAAGTTTCGATATGTTCAAAAGCTATGAACACAGAGGAGAAGTTTTTAAAAAGTATGTCCTATCCAAATAATGGTGAAAATTTAAGTCCTCAAAATATGCAATCAGACAGACCGCTTTTGATTGCTGTAATATTTCTTGTTGTAATAGGACTAATGGCAATATTTTCTGCAAGCGCTCCAAAATGTGTTGAGATGGGATTGAACCCGGCAAGATTTTTAATACAGCAAATTGTCGGTGTAATAATCGGCTTTATTGGTCTGAAATTCTTATCAAATTTTCATTATAAAAAACTTTTGCCATTTACGCTTCCTTTTGCAGGATTTGTAATTTTAATGCTCATTATGGTAAAAGTAGCCGGAGTAACTGTAAACGGAGCCCAAAGATGGATAAATATCGGACCTATGAATTTGCAGCCGTCTGAATTTGCAAAGCCGGCAATAGTTATGCTTCTGGCAGCTGTTTTTACTAAAAATACACTACTCTTAGATGAAAAAAAAATATCAAGAGCTTTTGTGCCGATTCTAATAATGGTAGGACTTATTTTTATACAACCGAATCTTAGTATGGTTATATTATTGATGGCAACATCCGTTACAATTTATCTATGCGCCGGAGGTTCTTGGAAGCTTGTATTGAGTTATGGTTCATTAATGATTCCGCTATTATTGTTGAAAGGTTTAAAAGGATACCAGTCTTCCAGAATTACAACATGGCTGCATCCTGAGTCTGATCCTCTCGGAGCGGGATATAATATTATTCAGTCGCTTGTCGCTTTTGCTTCCGGCGGACTGTACGGTGTCGGATACGGAAGTTCCAAACAGAAATTGGCCTGGCTCCCTGAAGCCCATACAGACTTTATATATGCTGTTATAGGAGAAGAACATGGTTTTATCGGATGCCTTCTGATAATTTGTTTGTTTTGGACAATTTTACAGAGAGGGTTCCATATTGCGGCGAAATGTCAAGATATGTATGGAAAATTACTCGCTTTGGGACTGACTTTTTCTATTTGTTTTCAAGGATTTACAAACATGTTTGTAGCAAGTTCTTTTATTCCCGCAACAGGTGTTCCAATGCCATTCATCAGTTATGGAGGGTCTTCCGTTATGGTATCATTATGGATGGTTGGTATTTTATTAAATATATCAAAAGATAACGTAAAAAGAGGAAGATTTGATAATGTCAGAAGTTTATAATTACAAATATTTTGTAACAGGCGGAGGAACCGGAGGACACATTTATCCTGCGCTTGCCGTTGCGGATATACTTACAGCTAACGGTGCAAAAGTATATTACGTTGGCAATAAAAGAAATATGGAATTTGAGCTAGCTTCAAAAAAAGGATATAAATTCTTACATGTAAGCATTAAAGGTATGCCAAGAGGACTAAATCCTAAATTTTTTATTTGGGGTATAAAACTTGTAAAAGCTATAATTCGCTCTGTTCGTTATATACAAAAATATAAACCGGATGCAGTATTTGCAACCGGCGGATACGTATCAGCTCCAATGATTTTTGCTTGCCAAATTACGGGAACTCCATATATGATGCACGATTGTGATGCTATGCCGGGGCTTGTTACAAGAAAACTTTCAAGGAAAGCAAAATATGTTTCTTTAGCATTTGATAAAGCAAAAAAGTATATTCCCAATAAACGAGCAATTGTAACAGGAAATCCTATCAGAGAGCAGTTTAAGACAATGACTAAAACTTCTGCAAGGGAAGATATGGGACTTGATAAAAATAAAATAACATTGGCGGTAATGGGCGGCTCTCAAGGTGCTAAGTCAATTAATAACACTATTATTGAACTTCTAAAAGAATTTTCTCAAGAACTTGACTTGCAAGTTATTTTTCAAACCGGTAAAAAAAATTACAATGAAACCATCGAATGTATAAAACAGCTATTTCCAACATATGCTCAGTGTAATAATTTAATAATAAAACCATATTTTGACAACATGATATCTGTCCTTAAGTCAGCAGATATAGTAATTTCAAGAGCAGGTTCATTAAGTATATCAGAAATATGCGCATCAGAGGTTGTACCTATACTTGTTCCATATCCATATGCAGCTGCGAACCATCAAAGAATTAATGCAAAATCATTATTGGAAAAAGGCGCTTGTATATATATAGAAGATAGTGAGCTTGAACCAAATAAATTGAGAGAAATAGTAGTTGAACTGATAAATAATCCGATTAAAATGAATTATTTAAAACAAAACGCATCGTATTTAGCAAAGTATAACGCAACCGAACAAATAGCAGATATGATATATAATATGAGTAAACTAAAAAAGTCATAAATAAAAACTTAACTTTTTTCAAATCTTGTGTCTGTTTACTTTATATAAAAATCATTAAACGCTAACGGTCTTGTAAAATCATCGTGAGAAAACACTTGTAAATAATATCTTCCTGTTTCGTATAGGGTAAAATAGTCTGTGTGATAATAACGCTGGTCCTTCATAAGTCTGAAATCTTTTGTCCTTACAACTTCGTATCCGCCAAATGAAGCCTTATCTGTCATTTTAAAAACCTGAACTCGTATAAAATCATTATTCATTTTCTTCGGAGCAATAAACAGATAATATACTTTATCCCCCTCTTTAAAAACTTTTTGGTCATGAAGTGCATTATTTTGTGTTATAGGTACACTATTAAACAGTATTAATCCTTTATCCGAAGAACAGGAGCTTAAGAATAGTATGAAAGTAAATGCAGCAAAGATAAATAAAAGCTTTCTCATTATCAGATTTACTCCTTAAGAATAGAATAACTTAGCCTTCAAGTGCTTTTATTTTTTGTTGCACTGAATGTAACATTTTTTCGTTTTGCTCAACCCCTGAATATAAGTAATAATATTCTAAAGCCTTGTTGGTATCTCCTTTTTGTTCATATGCCATACCCAAGGAATAATAAGCATAAGGATAATCAGGAGACAATTGGATTACTCTTTCAAAGCATTTTATTGAATCATCATAATTTTTCTGGTTTGCAAGTACCAGTCCCTTATTAAAATATGCGTCTGTATTGTTTTTATCCAATGTTATTAATTTATCATAAAAACTTAGAGCCTTAGTGTTATTGCCTAATAGTTTATATATGTTAGCAATTTTTAACATCGTATACTTGTCCTGAGGAGAATAAATCACAGCCTTTGTATAATAATCTAATGCTTCATTATACTGCTGTTTTTTATATGCCTCATCTCCATTTTTTATCAAATTGTCATATGACATTTGTTTCTCAGTATCGGTTAACTTTTGTTCTTGTAATGAACTATCCGCACCGGATTTATTTGTAACAATTTCTTCTATATTAGTTTGCGGATGCCCGTTCTTTGCAGCCTCCATTTGGTGATTTGAGATAAACATTGAAAGAGTTGTATTATATTCAACATTACCGGGGGCTAAGGATACAGCCTTTCTGTAGTTTTCTAAAGCAACTTCACCGCATCCCATTTTCTCGTTTGCTTTTGCATAACCAAAATAGGCTGAAGCTTCTTTCGGATTTAATTCAATTGCATCTTCAAAATATAATATTGATTGTCCGTAATCCTTCTTGTCATACAAATCATATCCGTAAGCAATGGTTGCTGCAGCTAAATTCGCCTGTAATCTTTCATTAGGAGTTTTCTCCAACAGTTGTTTATAAAGTTCTATTGCAGACACATAATTTCCCATTGCATGCAAAGTCAGCGCTTTATTGGCTTGCAATTCATAACTGTCAGGCTCTGCTGATATTGCCATATTATAAAATTTTAATGCATTTATATAATCCTTTTTGTAATGATAACAAACTGCAAGTTCTTTCTTAATTTCATTATCGGAAGGGTCAAGGGAATATGCTTTTTCAATATTAAACAAAGCTAATTCCATATCATTTTGCTTTTTATACACCAACCCTAAATTTTTATAAGCATTTGCATCACTCGGATATGCCTTTAGATAGGTTTTATACTGCTCTATTGCTTCCGGATACTTATCCATATTGCCCAATAAATTAGCATAATCGAATCTTAACGCTGTTAGGTTAGGATTAATCTTAAATGTTTTTTCAAAATAGTTTAAAGCTTTTTCATTCTCTCCTAAGTTTTGATAAGATAAAGCCAGCTTTGCTAATATTGCTTCATCTTCATCGTTATCCGAAAGAGCTTTTGTAAGCATTTCAGATGCGGCTTTATACTGCTTGGAATCAAAAAGTGCCATACCGTAATTTGTATAATCTTTAAATGCAGACGGGTACTTTTTGTATAATGATGAATAAATATCACATGCTTTTTCCGGCTGACCGGACGAATAATAAACATTTGCTAAATTTTCACTGGCTTCCATATGTTCCGGATATGCATTTAAAAATATTGTATAATTATCAATTGCATTCTTGTAATTTTTCCTGAAATATTCAATATTTGCAATGTTTAAGTAATTGTACTTATATTCAGGATAAATCTGTTGAGCTTGCATAAAAGAATTGTACGCATTTTCATAATCTCCCATTGTTTGTAAGATATTACCGATGCTTATATATATAAATGCGTCGTTCGGACGAAGTTTTACAGCTTTCTTATATGCTCCGAGAGCTTCTTCATAATTTCCCGCATCTGAATATAAACCCGCTATTTTAGTGTACAACATTGCATCATCGCCGTTTAAATTCAATGCTTTTTGAATAACATCAATGGCTTTTAAGTATTCTCCTCTGTATTCATATCCGCAAGCTTCCTGATAAAGTGAATGCGCTTCCTTTGTCATTTTAGCTTCTATAGACGGCGACATCATAAACATAGCCGCAAGTAACGATACATATAATTTTTTATTCATATTTAAGCCCTCACAGATATTTTATATCAAAAACGACTTTAGGTAAATATTTTTATGCAACAAACTGTTTTAAGGATATTAATTTATCCATTCAAAGCTTTTTACGTAATTTTCTCCGTTAATATCACCTTTTATATCCGCGACAAATTTGCGATAAGCTTTACCGCTAAACTCTATACCCGGAATTTTATTAATTTTATCAAGTATTTGAGAATCTTTTGTTAAATCTATACCCGGAATTTTATTAAATATAGTATTTAAAGAAACATTTCCTAAGGGACCAAACATTGTTGATATTTTTTTGGAAAGTAAACCAAATACATACATGTCTGCATACGAATCGGCAAAATTGTAAGTTCCTGTTATAAACAAACTTAAATCGTTACCTTTTGTAGAAATTTCTATATCATTGGCGATTCCGTCTTTAATTTTTATAATTCCATATATATTTGAGAAATTACCGGTTTTTAATGGCGTTAATACGTCTACAATACTGTTTATAGATAATCCTGTCACACCGCCTTTAACAAGATTGCCTGCCTTTAATAAATATTCCAAAGACCCCAGCTTTGGCATCCTTCCGTCTACAACATTAAATTCTGTTGAACCATTTAGAGTTTCCATGCATTTATTAAAATCTGCACCATTACAAGACAAACTCATTCTGCCAGTCAAATTACCATATATTTGATTGTTCAAATCAAATAAAGCTATTGATATATCATTTGCATTTATATTTCGCGTATTCAGGTCAAGTTTGGCACTGTTATCATTAAGATTATATGAATAATTACCGCTTAAATTGCCGTCTGCAACTTTAAATTTAAAATCTTTAACTTTAAATACATTTTTATCTGAAATAGAAGCGTTAGCGACAACATCACTTGCAATAAGATTTCTTAACTTTACTTCGTTAGCTGATAATCTTATATTATTAATAATTGTGTTCTTTATATCAAAATTTGAAAAAGATTCTAACGCATTCGTTTCTGAAATTTGTGGGGCTTTAAGCCTGTTCGTTATGTAGTTTAAATCAATAATTTTAGTATTTAATTCCGCTTTCTCGATGTAATACGGCGGAACCAACTTGTTTCTTAATGTCCCTTTAAATGAAATATCATTACCAAGTACATCTCCAAAAGAGGTTAGCTCTATAGTTTTATCTTTGAAAATAAAAGAAAGGTTTTTCATAGTTGTATCAAAGAAAGGAATATTTGTTTCTACAATATGAAATGTTCCAATCGGGTGCAGATTAGACATACGACCGTTAAACTTCAGGTTTGAAGTAAATTGCCCCTGTTTAATATTTGGCTTTCTGAATAAAATATTGAAAATTCTTGCATCTGTCGGGTTCGTTGTTTTGATTCTTAAATCATGAAATATTAAATCATCTTTTACTATATCTATTCTGCCTGCAACATTCAGCATATTAAGACGAGTTTGCCTTTTACCTTGTGATGCTATGAGTTTATCATACGAAAACTCTTTTATCTTAAGTATATTTTGTTTTAATACGTTCATATTTAAGTTAAGAATAATTGCATTTTCTACATCACCTACTGTTGCACCGTAATAGTATATCTTAGAATCTTTATCCAAATTTGCCTCTGATTTGACATCATAATTATCCTTTTGTCCGTTTATTTTTAGAGAATATACAATATCTCCGGATAGTTTTAACGGATAAATTCTGTTGTTATTAAAGTATTTATCTATAAAATCCTGTTTTGGTTTTGAATTAATATATAAATTAAAATCTTGATTAGTAAATATATTATTGATACCTCCGTCTATTAGTATAGGCATGTTATCAGCAATACAGTTAATTTTATTCAAACCTAAATAATTTTTTTTGAGATATATGCTTCCGTTAATTACTTTTATTGGGATTGAGATATTTCCGTTTTCCGGAATATATGTAAACACTACTCCGCCAATATTAGTTGAAACATTAATATTATTATTTGAGATATCCGCATTTGCATTAATTTTTCCTTTTTCAAAGTTAATACTGTTTATAATTCTTCTGATATTTTGGGGAATTAAAATACTTTGACCAAAGTAATTAATTAAGCTTAGTTCAATATCCTTAAAGAATATTTTGCCTGATACAATTGGTTTTGTACTAATATCTGTAACTTTAAGATTCAGTTTAAAAGCACTGTTTGAATCTGCAAAATTACCGTTTATATCTTTTAAATTAAGTGTTCCGTTTTTTAATGTTATTAATCCGTTCTTTAATAAATTTAATTTGTTATTTTTATTTATATTTAAAATCTTTGCTGAAAAATCTAATTTATCGTATTCTATAACATCCATTCTGCCCTTATACTTTGCAGATATATTTACAACAATATCAGATATCTCTCTTAGAACCTTGTCTGTTGAATCTACAACATTTTTTAAATTTAATTTTGGAGCCGTAATAATTGCATCTGCATATTGCCCTTTTACGTTTGCTTTTACGGTAAGAGGGGATGCGCCAATAAGAGAATTTATACTAACTTCTGCATTGTTACCTTCAAATTCTATATTTCCAATTGCATTGTTTATATTTATATCATTTATGTTTATATCATTTCCTTTTAATTCCAAGCTTCCTTTAGAAAAGAAATTCTCATTAAATTTAATAAATGCTATGTCCTTAATATGTCCGTATACTTTAAGATTTAAATCAGCAAGACCTGTAGCTGATTTAATAGGAGAAATCATGTTTTTAATATCATCAATCATTGTCGATGTTTTTATGGCTTTATGCAAATTCGCAAGTTTTTGAGAGTTTGTTTTAACATTAAAATCAAACTTCCCATTTAAATTACATGTTCCGTCAATATTTATTTTTTGACCGTTTACAAGTCCTTTCTTAAGATTAAAAGAAGCATTTTCATCGTCAAAGTTCAGAATTGCATCAGCATTTGTTAAAATTAAATCCGGAATCTCATAAAAATGAGTTGTTACATTATTAAAAATTAAATTTCCCCATACATGAGGAGTCTTTCTGTTTCCCTTTATCTTTATATCTATATTGCCGATTCCCTTTATGTCCATTATCGGAACCGGACCGATAATAAAATTCAATATTTCATGAATTGGCACTACTTTTTCTTCCGCAACGGCTAAATCTACATTTTTAGTACTCCAAACTCGCATGTCTGAATATTTTACATTATATAATTCTACTCCGCCTTTTACAAAAACTTTCTCTGCACCGCCAGCCGGCACCACCACATCAAAATTCAAGTATTTCCCGTTGAATGCAAGTTTAATAGTTGCACCTTTCGCATTCGGGATTGGTTTGGTAAGAACGCCATTATCTATATATATACTGCCATTAACAGATGGTTCTTTTAGGTCTCCTTTAATTAACAGGTTTCCCATACAATCGCCGAAAAACTTATATTTTTTTAATTTATAGCTATCAATGTCTTCTGTCTTAAAAGGAGGCAGTAAATTTATAAAATCTTCTACTTTTGATTTATTAATATTTATATCTAAATTTATCTCAGGAAGCGATTTACTTATAAAATTTAATATTTTACCGTTAATTCCGACATTTATATTTTGCGAATATACTTTTGCATTTTCTATATATAAAGAATTTCCCATGAGATTAAAATCTGTTTTTATATGCAAAACACTTGGTAATATAACAGATTTTGCTTCATCTTTATTGATAAGTCTGCAATTTTTAAAGATAGCGCTCATGTGCTTTACATCCATATCCAAATCAACAACGCCGCCTACTTTTATTGTTTCTTTAGGCAAGTAGTTTTTTAGATAATCTCCGAGCGGTTCAATATCAAAATTAGATAGCTGCACATTTATTGTACTTTTTTTTGTTTTATTGTTTTTCGGAAGGTACAGTTTTATATTTGCTATTGAATACTTATCATTCATATTCAGTGTGCTCTCCAAATTAAACTTTAAATACCTTCCGCGTTTTTTATAAAATACATTTTTCCCTGCATAAATTGCAGGCTTTTGTACTTTTTCTTTATAAAATTTTATTTGAAAAATATTTACATTAACGGAATCACATATAATCTTTGAGCTACTGAATTTTTCAAAAAAGTTTTTATCCAAATCAGCGTTTTTGTTTAAATTCGTACTAATATCTGCTGCATTTGCCTGAAAGGAATTAATATGAATAATCCCTGCTAATAATGGCAAAATTCGCAGATTAATGTTTGGATTTTGAATATATATTTCATTATCGGAATCTTTTACGCTCAACATAAATGAATCCGATTTTACTGTTAATACAGGTATTATATTTGTATACAAACGAGGTTTTTCTACTGATATTTTGTAGTTGGAATTATACGAAATGTTTTCGCATATTATAGGAACCGCTTTTTGAAAAAGCAGCGGGAATCCTATAAGCCACAATGTATAAATTCCTATAATAATTATTATATATTTACTAAAAATTTGTTTCATTTTTATATTTATATAATATCAACAATCTTATTAAAAGTATAGTATTTACTTAACTAAATCATATATATAATATAAACTGAAGAATAAGTAGGTTTTATAAAAAACGGGTTTGAATACTCTTTTAAGATTAAACAATTGTTAATCAAGGTCGTTTTTTATAATGGAAATAAACTCAGCAGCCAGTTTTTCGCTCCACTTATTGTTAATTTCTCCCGTAATAATTTTTATAGCAGATTCTTTACTTTTTGCCTCTCTGTACGGACGGTTTTCCAAAAGTGCAAAGTATGAGTCAATAATAAGTATTATCTGTGATTCTATCGGAATCTCATTTCCGGCAATATGATTAGGATATCCCGTTCCGTTCCAATTCTCATGATGCTTTTCTATAATTGGAATTATATCCGTTATATTGGATATAGGCTTTAAAATTTCTCTTGCAGCAATCATAGGGTGCTGCTTTATTGATTCTTTTTCTTCGTCACTTAATGGTTCCGTTTTGTTTAAAAGTTCCTTCGGCAGCATTGTATTTCCGATATCATACAACAATACCGCTATTTTTAATTTATCAATTTGTTCTTTTGACAGATCGAATCTTTTTGCTAAAAGTGTTGCCAAAAGTACTTTTTGTTTAATACTTCCATCGTTGTGATCCGGATTATATGTTGATACAAGAGTATCTGCAACTTGATATAGCTTCTCTGTACTTATGTTCATTTCGTTGAGTTTTTGAGTTAAAAGCTTTGATGTAGTTTCGTCGACAGGAATTCTGTGTCTTGTAAGGATATCAATATATGTTTTAATTGCAATATCCTGCCACGAGGTCTCTTTTGCCGGTTTTGCAAGTGTAACTCTGTTCCTGCCATTCCTCTTTGATTCATACATTGCCTGATCGGTAAGTTCTAATAATTCATCCAAATCATCAGAGTGTTCTAAGTATGTAGCAACACCTACACTCGCTGTTATGTGTCCTATTTTTTCAAGCTCTACACCTTCTATTGCTTTTCTTATACGTTCCGCTGCTACAAGACCTCCCGCAGAATCAACTCCCGGAAGTATCAAATTGAACTCTTCTCCACCCATCCTTGCAGCTATATCTATTGAGCGGGCATTGTTTTTTAAGACCTCCGCAATAGCCTTAATCGCAATATCACCAAAATTATGACCATAAACATCATTAATTTGTTTCAAATGATCCAAATCCAGCCCGATAACCGTAAAATACTGATTTTGGCGTTCTGAACGAATGGCTTCTTTTTTTATAAACTCTTCAAAATATCTTCTGTTAAAAAGTCCTGTCATACTGTCAGTTACAGCCTGTTCTTTGACAGCTTGAAATAAATCCGCAATTGTTATTGCAAGCTCGATTTGTTTAGCAAATAAACTTAAAAAATTTAATTCACTGCTGCTTGAAAATTCTCTTGAAGAAAACACAATAAGCGAACCAAAATGTATTTCTTTAGAAACAAGAGGTACTAGTATATAGGACTTCATATTTGCATCATTAAAGAATTTTGCAAGTCGTTCCTTATCAAGCTCGGGAATAAATCCTCCGATTAAATCGGTTAAATTTGCAGATTGGTATATTTTATTGTTTATGACGGCATCTTTGAGTTCTTCAATTCCGGGATAAACCATTTTATAGTCTGATAATTTACAATTAAAATATCTGGCAAATTTATCTGAAAAATCTTGTCTTGAAGAAGCTGCAACTTGAATATAGCTTTCTCCGTCTTTTATATGAGGTTTTATTATAAAGCTGTACACATAACCTAGTTCTCCTTGCAAACTGTTTACAATTGCATTAAGAACATTTGAAAGCGGTTCTGATGAATTCATCATATTCCAGATATGCTGAAGCGTGAGCATTTGTTTGTTTGCTCTATCCAATTCTTTTGTTCTCTGTTCGATTTCCGCTTCTAATTTTGCATTGCGTTCATATACTTCCAGCAATGTTTTGCTTCCGTAATATACGGAAGAATCAACGGCATCCAATTGGGATTTATACTTTTTAAAACTTTCAAATATGCCCAAGTTTTTATCCTTTGTTTTAAACAAATACAGCATAATTATAGCATATTATGCAATATGGGTAAATATGCTTTTTGTAAAAATTGTTTCTTCTGCATACATACTATTTCTTTAGAAGGATGGTTTACTCGACAGATTAGTATTATTTATTTTGTCCATGATATAATTATTGTAAATTGGAGAGGTTAGGATATGATTAATTTTCTATTAAAGTTAATGGGCGATCCCAATGAAAAAAAAGTTAAAAAAATGATGGGAATCGTTGAACATATAAATAAGTTGGAACCCGAGTTTGCAAAACTTACGGATGAAGAGCTTCGGGCAAAAACAGATGAATTTAAAGAGATATTGGCAAAAAGACCAAAATCTGAAAATGAAAAAGCAGACAGAATTTTAGAAAAAGAAGCATTGGATAAAATTCTTCCCGAGGCTTTTGCAACAGTGAGAGAAGCAGGAAAACGTGTATTAAATATGCGCCACTTTGATGTTCAATTAATTGGTGCGTACTTCTTACATAACGGTCATATAGCGGAGATGAGAACCGGTGAAGGTAAAACTCTTGTTGCAACACTTGCCGCATACTTAAACGCTCTTACCGGAAAAGGCGTTCATGTTGTAACCGTAAATGATTATCTGGCAAAACGTGATAGCGAATGGATGGGTAAAATTTACAAGTTTTTGGGATTAACTGTTGGTGTAATTCTTTCAAACCAGCATGACGCGGATGAATTTAATCGTAAACGTGCTGCATATATGTGTGACATAACTTACGGAACAAATAACGAATTCGGATTTGACTATTTGCGTGATAATATGGCGCCGTCTAAAGATAATTTAGTGCAAAGACCATTTAATTACGCTATTATAGATGAAGTCGACAGCATTTTGATTGATGAGGCAAGGACTCCTCTTATTATAAGCGGTCGTGTCGAAAAATCAGCAGACACTTATACGTTAATGGCAAAAGTCGCACCCCAATTAGAAAAGAACAAAGATTATGAAGTGGATGAAAAAAATAAAAACGTAATCTTTACCGAAGAGGGTATAGACAGGGCTCAAGAAATTATCGGATGCAAAGATTTATTTGATATTAACGTTCAATATGCACACGATTTATTGAATGCTCTTAAAGCAAAAGAATTATTTATTCGTGATACAGATTATGTTGTAAAAGACGGAGAAGTAATTATTGTCGACGAATTTACCGGTCGTATGATGCCAGGAAGAAGATGGTCAGATGGTCTTCATCAAGCAATAGAAGCAAAAGAAGGAGTTGAGATTCAAGACGAAACACAAACCCTTGCGAGCATTACTTTCCAGAATTTATTCAGACTTTATCCTAAATTGTCCGGCATGACCGGTACTGCAATGACAGAAGAAGCGGAATTCGGTAAAATTTATAATCTGGAAGTTACGGCAATTCCAACAAATAAACCTGATATCAGGATAAACTACCCTGATGTTATATATAAAACTGAACGAGCAAAATATAATGCGGTTGTAAACGATATTATTGAACAAAATAAAATAGGAAGACCTGTTCTTGTAGGAACGGTAAGTATTGAAAAATCAGAATACATATCTTCTTTACTAAAAAAACAGGGTATTAAACACAATGTATTGAATGCTAAACAACATGAAAAGGAAGCTTATATCATTGCTCAGGCAGGGCGTGTCGGCGCTGTTACAATTGCGACAAATATGGCAGGTCGTGGTACTGATATTCTTTTAGGCGGTAATGCCGAATTCTTAGCAAAAGAAGAACTGGAAAAACTGGGAGTAACGCCGGATAAAGATAATTATGAAGAACTTAAAAATAAAGCATTGGAAAAAGCAAGGGCTATAACAGAAGAGGAGCATGCTAAGGTTGTAGAATACGGAGGACTGCACGTAATTGGGACTGAAAGACATGAGTCCAGACGTATAGATAACCAGTTAAGGGGGCGTGCCGCTCGTCAGGGCGACCCCGGTTCTACGAGATTTTTCCTGTCGCTTGAGGATAACTTAATGAGAATCTTCGGCGGAGATAAAATTGCGGGACTTATGGCAATGCTTCAAGTCGATGAGAACATGGCAATTGAATCATCTTTAATTACACGTCAAATTCAATCCGCACAGAAAAAAGTTGAAACATACCACTTTGATATTCGTAAAAATGTACTTCAATATGATGATGTTATGAATATTCAGAGAGAAAAATTCTATGCTCAGCGCAGAAAAGTTCTCGACGGAAAAGACTTAAGAAGTGATATTGAGTACATGATTGACAGAGAAATCGACAGACTTCTTAAATCATACATTACACCGGAGATGAATCCGGAAGAATATATATATGAAGATTTAAAAACGCTTATCAGCGAACTTCATTCCACAATTCCTCAGTTATCTTATATAACGATTGACGATATTAAAAATGCCAGATATCACAAAATTTACGATATGGTCAAAGAAGCTGCGCAAAAAGCATACAAAGATCATGAAGAGGAAATTATAAGCTTCTTTAATACAATCTCAGCTCAATATGATCCGAATTTTGTTCCTCAAAAAATAAACAGTTCTGATAACATTATGCGATCTCTGGAGCGTGATATTTTGTTGAGGGTAGTTGATAATCAGTGGATAGATCACCTTCACAACATTGACATGCTAAAAGATGGTATAGGACTTCGTGCATATGGACAAAAGGACCCTCTGATTGAATATAAAAAAGAAGCGTATGATTTATTTAATAAAATGATGTTTGAAATACAATCCAATACAGTACGTTATTTATTCAGAGCAAAATTCGGCATACAATTTGTTTCTGATGACGGCGGTGTTGAAGTAGTTGAAAGTTAAAAATAAAAAAGTTGATACATATTAACAAGTTATCACAAAACATTATTTTAAGTTTTGTTACAAATCTTTATTAATGTTTTAAAATTAGGCAATTTTAACAGTCATAAAAACTTTATATACATGTGTAGTAAAGAAGTGTGCGGAGTTTTATATGACAAATTCATACAATATGGCAGGTTATCCCCAAGGAATGGACATGCAAATGTATCAGCAGGGTAATCAAACGGTGAACCCTCAAATGGCATATCCGCAAGGCATTTCATATCAATATCCATATCAAAACAGCGGAAGAGGTGCTCAAATTTTAGGAGGAGCTCTTACAAATGCGGCAATCGGATTTGCAGGAGGAACTGCCATTACAGCCGGAATTGATTATTTCAGAAACAGGCAGCCTGTAAAAAATGGTGCTGTCAAAGATTCTTTTGCTCAACACGTACTGGATAAAATGATTAAGAAGGATTATACAGCAAAAGGAAAACAATTTTTTAAAGAAATTGCCGATATTTCAAAACATATAGGAAGTATAAAATCTCCTGAAAAATTCATAAAATTAATGGAAAAAAATAAAAAATACTGCTCTACCCTTTGTGACGGTATCTCTTTAAAAACAATGTGTGATACAGTTACAAAAGAAAATTTAAAAGACAAAATTGCAGCAATAAAAGAAAGAATTGAAGCAAGTTTAAGAGCAGAAAAACAAAACATAAAAGATATAGTAGCTTTATGCTGGGATAACGAAAATAAAAAGTTTGTTAAACCTAAAAGCGTAGATGAGAAATTATATAAAATAATTAAGAATACAAAAAATGATGTTAATTGGAAAAAAGCATTTAAATATGGCGGAATTACAGCAGGCATTTTAGGCGGATTAACCATTGGTGCAGCATTATTAATGAATCGCAATCAAAATAGTTAATTAAAAAGATTATATATTTAAACTCTTAAAAATGTGATATAATCAAACTATGGAAAATGATATTGAAACACTTCAAAAACTTCTGCAGGATGATCCTTCCAATTTTCAAGCACGAAGAGAGTTATCAATAATTCTTGTAAACAATGGCTTTAATGAAGAAGCTGAAGCAAATTTGGAATATCTATGTAAATATTTCCCAGAAGATGCGGAATTACATTATAACTTGGGCATTGTTGATGAAAAGCTAAAGAAATTTGAGAAAGCAAAAGATGCATATAAAAAAGCAATAGAACTCTCTCCGCAGGAAGATTTTTACTATAATCTGGGAGAAGTGTTAGTCGATTTACAAGAATGGGAAGAAGCTGAAAAATGCTTCAAAAAAGTTTTGATGACAGATCCTGATGATGGAAATTGTTATTTTAATCTGGGAGTCTGTTATTACAATATGGAAGAAAAAAATAAGGCTTTAGATAACTTTCAAAAAGCTGTTTCTATAAATCCTAAAGATGTGTACGCATATTTTTATTTAGGGTTTATATACCAAGATGACGGTTTAACAAATTTTGCAATAGAAAGTTACAAAAAAGTTCTTGAAGTATCACCGGATTATAGCTGGGCATATTATAATCTCGGATCTATAGCGTATAAAAACGGCAACGACGAAGAAGCTGAAGAATATCTGAAAAAGACAATTCAATACAACCCTGCTGATTATGAAGCTTATAAATTATTAGTCAAAATATATTTAAAGAATAATGATTCTGAATCCGCATTAGAACTTTTGCATACTCAACTTGAAAAGGAAGACAACGGAGATTTATATTATTGTCTTGCCAGAGTCTACAAATTTATCGGAGATTTAAATGAATATTATGATAATTTAAAGAAAGCATTACAAAATCCGCTTACACTTTCATACTCAAAGAAAACCTTGAGGCAGGAATATGATTATGCAGGCGGACAAATTGGCAGAAATGAAGATATAGAACCGGAAAAACAAGTCGAAGAATACAATGAAAATGAATATTCAGAAGAAAATTCCGGAAATGAATATGAAAAAGATTATGAAGATGAAAATGAAGATGAAAATGACAATGACAACGAGGAAGAATATGATGAAGAATCCGAAGACGAAGAATATGATAATTCTGATGAATCGTACGAATCTGATGAGGACGAAGATGATTATGAAGACGAGTGGGACGAAACAGAAGAATCTGAAGGTGATGACGAATCCGAAGATAATTATGATGAAGAATAGTGTTTAGGGTATAATTTAGGATATGTTATCAAAGATTTTCATAAAAAATTATATATTAATTGATGAACTGGAACTCGATTTATCCAAAGGTTTGAATATAATCACCGGAGAAACAGGAGCAGGGAAAAGTATTCTCATAAATGCTATTGATATTGCCTTTGGAGGAAAAAGCGCAAATAAAGATGTTATAAAAACCGGAGCTGAAAAAGCATTAATTGAAATTACCATTAAAAATAAAAAACAAAATTTGGAAACTCTTTTTGAAGAGTACGGAATAGAAAATTTTGGGGAAGAAATAGTTTTATCAAGAGAAATTACTCAAACTTCCAACAGAGCAAGGGTTAACGGCTCTATAGTAAATCAGGAATTTATGAAAACATTTAGAGAAATGTTTCTTGATATTCATTCTCAACATCAAACTTATTCTTTTCTTCAACCCAAATATCATATTGAACTTTTAGACTCTTACATTCAATCTTCAGATGATAAGAATTCCTCCGGCAAACACTTTGTTTTAAAAGAATACAAAAATAATTTTGCACAGTATAAAAATATGATTGCAAAATTAAATGAACTTCAAGCTGCTGCAAATAAAACGGAAGACCAAATAGAATTTTTAAAATTTCAAGCAGATGAGATAGAAAACGCCGGCGTAAATGATATACAAGAAGATGAAAAATTAAATAATGAACTTGCTGTTTTAGAAAATGTAGAAAAATTAAAAGAATTAACCGGTTCTTCATATTGGTCAATATCAGGCGACGATTCATCTATAATAGATGCTCTTTTACAAATAAAGCAAAATATTTCTAAAGCGTCTAATATGGACAATTCATTGGAAGAAATAGAAAGCGAATTAATCGGAACGGTTGACTCACTAAAAGGTATTTCATCATTTTTAAGGGATTACTCTTCATCTCTGGGAAATGACGAAGAACGTATAAATACAATACAAGAACGTTTATTTTTGCTGGATAAATTAAAAAGAAAATACGGCGGAACACTTGAAAATGTTATTAAAGAAGGAGAACGACTCAGAAAAGAACTGGACGGTATAGAATTTTCTACTCAAAATATTGAGGAACTCCAAGAGAAAATCAAGAAGCAAGGTCTTATTTTGAAAGAACAAGCTCAAGAACTGTCAGAAGAAAGGAAAAAATATTCCAAAATACTTTCTTCTCTGATAATAGAAAAACTCGAAAAACTGGAACTTCCTAAAACAAAATTTGAAATTAATATTGAACCTGTTGAACTAAATCAAAACGGTTCCGATAAAGTTGAATTTTTAATTTCAACAAATATCTCAGAAGAGCTTAAACCGCTTTCAAAGGTTGCATCAGGAGGAGAAATTTCTCGGGTTATGCTGGCAATAAAAACTATTTTTGCACAGAATGATAACATTGATACCGTAATTTTTGATGAAATAGATACGGGAATATCCGGTAAAGCTTCTCAATCTGTTGCAGACGAAGTAAAAGAACTTGCAAAATATATGCAAATAATAATGATAACGCATCAAGCTATTATTGCATCAAAATCCGACAGGCATATTTATGTCAAGAAAACCCAAAAAGATTCAACAAATATAAGTATATCAGTTCTGGAAGGTGAAAATAAGCTTAATGCTATCGCTGAACTCGCAAGCGGCGAAATTAATGATGAGTCTGTTAAATTTGCCAAAATGCTTATCAACACGTAAAAAAGAAATGATGTTATAATTTCTCATTTTCATTCCCAAAAATTTTGGTGTATTATTTTATTATGGTTCAAGTAAGTTCATTTGAAGAATTAGTATCACTTATCAATGACAGATTGGATATCGTAGATGTTGTATCTCAGTTTGTGGCGCTCAAAAAGAGCGGTGCAAATTATTGGGGCTTATGTCCGTTTCATAATGACAAAAAACCTTCAATGTCCGTTAGTCCCTCAAAAGGTATATACAAATGTTTTTCTTGCGGTGCAGGAGGAAATGCTCTTAACTTTCTCATAAAGATTCAAAACAGAGAATTTAAAGATGTTGTTTTTGAATTGGCTGATAAGTTCGGGTTTGAGCTTCCGAAAAAATATTCAGGACTAAATGAAAATAAGAATATAAAGAAAGACATGCTTTCAGCCTGTAGTAAAGCTTCTGAATTTTATCACGAGTATTTATACAATAATGATGCTAAAATCGGAATGGAATTACTAAAAAAACGTGATATTACAGATGATATTATAAAAGAATATAGCTTGGGATTTGCTCCAAATAAATATGATACCTTGTATAAAACTTTAAAAAAAGATTTTTCTGATGAAATATTAGAAAAAGCGGGTTTAATTTTAAAATCCAATAACGGAGGTTGGATAGACAGATTTAGAAATCGTGTAATCATACCTATCAGAAATGAAAATTGCGAATGCGTGGCATTCGGTGCTCGAGCAGTTAAAGATGGGGAAGCCGCAAAGTATTTAAACTCAGCAGAGTCTCTGATATATAATAAAAGCCGTCTGCTTTTCGGTATGGATAAAGCAAAAGATGCAATAAAAGAACAAGACGGCGTTATTATCATGGAAGGATATTTTGATGTTATTTCCGCTCAAGCTCATGGAGTAAAAAATGCTGTCGGTTCGTGCGGAACGGCTCTTACCCCTGAGCATGTAAGACTGATATCCAGATATACAAAATCAAGAAGAATATTCTTATCTTTTGATACCGATAAAGCAGGAATTAATGCCACAAAAAGAGGAAGCGCAGTTATAAAGGAGACGCTTTCAGCAATAGGAATCGTTAAGCAGTTTGATGAAAGTCACATCTCCGCTATTTCAGATGACAAGTATGCTTGTGAAATCAGAGTTGTATCTCCTCCGCAAGGAAAAGATCCTGATGAATTTATAAGAACAATGGGCGGAGATGCATATTTGGAATATGCAAAAAATGCACCTTTATTAATAGACTTTCTTCTGAATAATACTTTGAAAAATAAAAATGAAGCAAAGACACCTCAAGAGAAGGCTGAATTGGTAAACCAAATAATAGAAATTTTGAAAGATGTAAATAACAAAATTATTCAATCAGAATACGTAAAAATGGTATCAGGCATAATAAATGTTGATGAAAAAGCTCTAATAAAAGAGCTTTCAAAAGCAGATATAAATGAGAATTATCATTTTAGCGTTCAAGATAATAACAGAAATGTAACAAAATCTTCACAATTAGAAATAAAAGCGCAAAAAAATTTATTGAGCGTTTTTTTATCAACAGACAGCCCATTAAGTTATATGCGACTTAATGAATTGTTACCTGAAAATATCATTCGTGATGAAAAGTTAATAATTGTAAAAAATACAATTGACAAAATATCGTGTACAATAAATAATGTTAGGGAATTGACAAAAGAATTATACACGAAGTTCATTGAGGATGATAGCTTAACCCAAATCCTGACGGATTTGATCAGTTATTCGGAAGCATTTAGCGGACTAAATGCAGAAGAATTTGAAAAAGCTGTAAGGGAAAATATTTCAAAACTTAACAGGTTATATCAAGAAAAAGAAAAAAAAGAAATTCAAGAAAAATATAAGCAGGTTAATGATGATGAAATAGAAGCCCTAAAGATGCAAATGCAGCTAAGAGACAAGTTAAAATTAAGGACTGGAGATTAAATAATGACCCAAAGAAAAAATTCACATTCATCAGTAATTAGCGTAGAAGATGAAAATCTTGACATGCTTGATTTTGATTCCGAAAAAGATGTTGATGAAGAAACAGAAGATTATATCGAAACAGATTTAGGCACTGATAATATAGAAGATATTATCGGGACTTCAAAGTTGAGCGGTGTAAAGAATGACGATTTCTACATGATGGATTCTGATTCACCAAGAGACGTTACAGAAAATGAAACTCAGAAAATTGGCGCTGTAGAGGATCCTGTAAGGCTTTATTTGAGAGAAATCGGAAGAATTAAATTATTATCTACAAGCGAAGAAATTGAACTTGCGAAGAAAATAGTAGAGGGGGAATCTAAGGCTGCAGCTATTGCCAAAAGAAAATTAGTTCAGGCAAATTTAAGATTGGTTGTAAGTATTGCAAAAAAATATGTCGGACGCGGAATGTTGTTTTTAGACCTTATTCAAGAAGGTAACTTGGGTTTAATTCGTGCGGCAGAAAAATTTGACCATGAAAGAGGTTTTAAATTTTCGACTTATGCAACGTGGTGGATTAGACAAGCAATTACAAGAGCTATTGCTGATCAGGCAAGAACCATTCGTATTCCTGTTCACATGGTCGAAACTATTAACAAATTGAAAAAAGTTACAAGAAGACTTGCTCAGGAACTTTCAAGGAAACCAACCGAAGAAGAATTGGCTGTAGAAATGGGCGTTTCTATTCCTAAGTTAAGAGAAATTGTTAAAATTGCTCAAGAACCTTTATCGTTAGAAACTCCTATAGGTAAAGAAGAAGATTCAAGATTGGGCGATTTTATAGAAGACAAAGAAGCAGATGCACCAATAAAAACTGTTGCATCAGAACTTTTAAGAGAAGACTTGGCAGAAGTTCTTTGCACACTTTCTCCTCGTGAAAGAGATGTTTTAAGGTTGCGTTTTGGTATGGATGATGGTCGCCAAAGAACACTAGAAGAAGTAGGACAACTTTTTGGTGTTACTCGTGAACGTATCAGACAGATTGAAGCAAAGGCACTAAGAAAGCTAAGACATCCGAACAGAAGCAAACGCTTAAGAGAATATGTTGAAAGCTAAGAATACTAAGGTAAATATAAATAAATTAATAAGCGTTGGTTATGACCTGCGCTTATTAATTTATTTATTTTGTTAAGAATTGCTTTTCAAATTGATTGTTAGCTAACCAACATACTATCGTGTATGCAATAATCTTTTATTAATACATATAAAAATCAAAAATTATTGTCAACACAAATCATGTTAATGCTTGGTTTGGAGCGCCATTGTCAAAGCAACAAACCATCCTACAACCGTTATTCCCAGTAACAAATTACATATAAAGATGAAATAAGTGTTTTTGTTATTGTTTTCTATTGCAATAATTGATGGTAAAAGGTAAATGTAAAGAAAAATCTCTGAGACAATAAATGCTATACCAAAAGCTGCAAAATATGCTCCTGTTGAAGAATCTTTACCGGTTGTTACAAAAAATGCCAAAGCAAAACTCAGAACCAATGATGTTAAAAAGATTACAACATTATAATGAATCCCAATCATATTGTGTTTCAAAGAAATGTCCTGTGTTTCATTCGCAGGCGGTAAATTAAAAACAGCTCCGCAAAACTGGCAAAAATTATCATCTGTATTAACGGGATGTTTACACTTTTTACAGAATAAATCTTTATTATCATGTTCTTTATTAAGAAATCTTCCGCAATACTCGCAATTTTCTGAATAAAGATCTATTATTTGTCCGCAATATCTGCATATTTTTGTTTCATCCATACTTTTTGCCTCTTTATTATTTTATTTACTATTATATATAAATTTTTGCATTTTATTACAATTGTTACAATACGACAAAAAAATGAAATTTTACGATTTCCACGAGTTATGTTGCCTGTATAACCATAATAAGAATAAGTTTTATTTTTGTGTTAATATAAATAAAAAGTGAGGATATAGTTATGACAAATTTAAGAGATAAATATGAAGTTGTTATAGGGTTGGAAGTTCATGCTCAACTAAAGACCAAATCAAAGATTTTTGCACCGGATTCTACAGAATTCGG